>CALKVC010000108.1 GCA_937996595.1 uncultured Chitinophagaceae bacterium | reverse complement strand
GTTTGAGGTTTGAGGTTTGAGGTTTGAGGTTTGAGGTTTGAGGTTTGAGGTTTGATAATCAGTTACTTAGCAAGTTAAATAAATAAATCTGATTCGTCAAACTTCAAACATAAAACATCAAACTATTTCCCTACCTTTGCGCCTCATTTAAAAAATAATAATAATGAAAACAATTACAATCGAAGGTCAGTTGAGGACCGAAAGCGGAAAAAAAGCCACCCGCCAGATTCGCTCTCAGCAACATGTGCCAGGTGTAATTTACGGTGGTAAAACAGAGATTAATTTTTCTGCGCCTGCATCTGAGTTTAAAGGGATCATTTATACGCCGGAATTTATGCTGGCTGATGTAAAAGTAGATGGTAATTCCTATCGCTGTATCCTTAAGGATATCCAGTTCAATAAGGTTACAGATGCACTATCGCACGTTGATTTCCTGGAACTGGTTGAAGATAAGAAAGTGATTGCCAACCTTCCACTGAAATACACTGGTACACCGGCTGGTGTAAAAGCAGGTGGAAAGCTGGTTACTAAAATGAAATCCTTAAAAGTTAAAACACTTCCAAAATACCTGAAAGAGTTTATTGAAGTAGACCTTAGCAACCTCGCTCTTAATGAAAATTTACGGGTACAGGATGTGATTGCAACGAATATGGAAGTGATGAATTCACCGAAAATTCCTATCGCTTCAGTTACCATGACGCGCCAGTTGAAACAGGAAGAAGCCGCCGCTCCTAAAGCTGCTGCCCCGGCCGCAAAAGCCGCTGCTCCTGCCGCTGCCGCACCTGCTGCCAAAAAATAAGCTTTATCTTATCAAATTATATAAAGCCCTTTCTGTTCAGGAAAGGGCTTTATTGTAATATTCAACCGGCATAAATAATCATATTAAGGTAAAACCTGTGATTGGTGATTGTAAACTGATTACCTTTGCCATCCAAAATATTTGTTATGGGCATGGATAGAAATACGGTGATAGGTTTTGTGCTGATAGGTGCATTGTTGATAGCGATGTTTGTCATTAACAGCAAAAGCAGGCTGGCTTATGAAGGTGAACAGAAAAGGATTGCTGATTCAATTGCTGCAACCAAGCCCAAACCAGATAGCGCTGCCGTTAAAAAAGATGCAGCAAAGGCAGATTCGCAACGTATTGCCGGGCAGACCGCCGCATTTGGCGCAGGTCCTTATCAGCAACAATTTACAACTGTTGAAAACGAAGTGCTTAAAATTACTTTCACCAATAAAGGAGCCCAGCCATCCAGGGTTGAGTTGAAGAAATACAAAAAACTAGATGGTACACCGGTTATCCTGCAGGAAGGGAATTTTAATAAACTCACGTACAGGATCAATGCTGATGCAAACCAAACCGCTGAAACAGAAAATCTGATTTTTTCTCCCGGCGCTGTTACGGAAAACAATGATAAATCTAAAACGGTAACATTTACCGCTTCAGATTCAACCGGTAAAGAAATCAGGCACCAATATACCATTCACCCGGATAATTACCTGGTAGATTTCAATATCTTGTTAAAAGGATCAGACAGGCTGTTTACCCAAAACACCATGGGCCTGCTTTGGCAAAATGAAACAGAACAGGTGGAGAAAGATCATAAATATGAACAGACCCAAACACATATCTGTTACCTTAAAAATGAAAGTTTTGATTTTGAATACCTCGGTACAGGAGATGAAGTGGAATTTTCTAAGCCGGTAGACTGGTTAAGTGTGAAACAGCAATTTTTTGCAACCGCTTTGCTTGCGAAAAATAAATTTAACAGTGCAGCGATTCAGTGGAAAACACCCGCAGGGGATGATACGGCAGCACATTACATTGCCAGGTCTGTTGCAAATGCAAAACTAAAATTATCTTCAGGCGGTACAGATAATGTGCAACTGCAACTGTATTACGGGCCCAGTGATTATAATATCCTGAAAAAATACAATAACAGGATGGAAGAGATGGTACCTTATGGAAGCGGTGTATTTGCTTTTGTAAAATATATCAACCGCCATTTCCTGCTGCCAGTATTTGATTTTCTGCAGAAATATGTGGCCAGCATGGGTATCGTTGTATTATTACTTACTTTATTAATCAGGCTTATCACTTCACCGATTTTATACAAGAGCTACCTTTCCGGTGCCAAGATGAAAGTGCTGAAACCAGAAGTAGATGCGCTTAAGGCAAAATACAAAGACGATCAGCAGGCATTTGGCATGGAGCAAATGAAATTGTGGCGGTCGGCCGGCGTTAACCCGCTGGGTGGTTGTTTACCGGCTTTGCTTCAGATTCCGATTTTCATGTCGCTGTATTATTTTTTCCAGTCGAACATAGACCTGCGGGGCAAGAATTTCTTGTGGGCTAATGACCTGGCAGCGTATGATTCAATTGCCAAACTCCCATTTGATGTACCGTTTTATGGCGACCATGTAAGCCTGTTCACACTCACTGCTGTTATAACCAGTTTACTTATTTCCATTTACAGCATGAGTACCATGCAGGATAACAGCAATCCGCTGATGAAGTATATGCCTTACATTTTCCCGGTGCTGTTATTAGGTGTTTTCAACAAACTGCCGGCTGCATTAACCTGGTATTATACCGTTTCAAACACTATTACATTGATCCTGCAGGTTATCATCCAGAAATATATTATCAATCACGATAAGATATTGGAACAAATTAAGGAGAATATGAAGAAACCTGTTAAGCAATCCAAACTCCAGGAACGAATTGCTGCCATGCAGGAAAGCCAGAAAAAATTGCAGGAAATGAAGAATAAATCCGGCAAAAAGTAAAATAATTAGTTAATGTTTCCTGAAAACCTGCACTTGTTACGTGCAGGTTTTTTTCTGCCGGTTTTCATTTGATTTTTTGGCATGAGATTATATTATCTTTAAGTATGAAAACAAATATGAACGGTATGTGCAAGATGAGAAATATCATAGTAGCTTGTTGTACGTTAATGGGTTTCCTGCAGGTTTCTTACGCTCAAAAAGAAGTGAACGAGGCATCACTCGTGTACAACATTTCAATAGTATCCCTCAATGATAAAGGTAATACGGCAAAGCCGCTTGATGGCGCCACTTTAAACCTGTATGTACGAAAAACAGATAGCAGGAGCGATATGGTAAGTTCATTGGGAAAAGAGTCTAACCTCTTTGATGCCAAAACAGGAAACGGGTTCATCTTAAAAGAGTACAGTGGCCAGAAACTGATGATTACCCTTACCAGGGATAACTGGAAACAGAAAAACCAGTATTTCAGGAATCTAACATTCAGTATTGATAAATCAGAACATTCGATGGCTGGTTATACCTGCAGGAAAGCGATTGCTAAAACTGAGGAGGGGAAAGATTTTATCGTTTATTTTTATCCGGATATAACCCTTGCCAATAAGGAATACAATAATGCATTTGCTCAAATACCGGGTATACCTGTTTATTATGAATTGGAATCCGGAAAACTGAAATTTACATATACGCTAACAGGCATCAATTATGATAATATTCCGGCCAGTAAGTTTGAAGTTCCTAAAACGGGTTTCAGGGTTATGACCTATGATGAAAACCAGCAATTGAAAAAGGGATAACAGGTAATGGATGTTGAAAAAGGATAAGCATAAAAAAATCCGCAACTGCGGATTCTTAATAAGTTTTTATAATCAGTTTTAAACCGGTATATCCCTGTTTGATTTCGGGAACAATGATCTTTTGTTTGTAAGGTATAATATAAATGCTGTTACCCTTCTGGTATGTTACCAACTCACTTGATACGATAGAATTATTCTGCTGCTGTGTATTGCTTAGCAGGCTTCCTTTATATTTTAACCCGGCTTTCAGGTTAAATGAAATGGAATTCTTTAAAGAGTTGTTGTTGGTGTTAATATTCAGGACAACTTTATTCCTGGATTTTTTACCGGCACCCCGGTCAGCAAATGACACAAGCATGGCACCTGTAAGAATACCCAATAACAGTATTTTTCTGGCTATTTTGGTCATTTTAACATTATTTAACTCAAACAAATATATTAATATAAATCCATTATTTCTTACCGTTCATCAAACATTTTTTTAAATATGAAAATTGGGCACTTTTTTTCACTTTTTTCAAATAAAATATTGTTTTTATTTAAATATTCTTTATATTACAACAACCGATAAACCCATGAGTAAAAACCCTTACAGGCAAGACCGTGAAGAACTGAAAGAATTATTGCAGCTTTACGCCAATCTGAAATCCGGGAAAAACAATTCATATATTGAAGAAGAAGGCTTCGAACGTATTGTTGATTACTATGATGACAGGGAACAGTTTAACGAGGCACTGGAAGCTGTTAATATGGCCATTGGGCAATTTCCCTATTCCGGCTCACTCCTGATAAAAAAAGCCGACCTGCTTATTTCACTCAGAAAATATAAAGAAGCCCTGCATATACTTGACCAGGCTGAACTGTTTGACAGTACAGATATTTCATTATATATTTTAAAAACAGATGCTTTCCTGGCGCTCGACCAGCAGGAAAAAGCTGCAGCCTTGCTGGAAGAAGCGATAGGCGTTTTTGAAGGGGATGAAAAACTTGACCTGCTTTTTGAACTGGCTGATGTGTATGATGATTATGAGAATTTTGAAAAAGTGTTTGATTGCCTCACACTAATCCTGCAATTGGATCCCTGCAACGAAGAAGCACTGTATAAGATTTGTTTCTGGACAGATTTTACCGGCAGGAATGAAGAAAGCATAAAATTGCACCAGCAGATTCTGGACGAATTTCCATTCAACGAACTGGCATGGTTTAACCTGGGCGCTGCTTACCAGGGATTGAAATTATATGAGAAAGGTATTGATGCATACCAGTATGCAGTAGCTATTGACGAAAAATTTGATTTTGCTTACCGGAATATGGGCGATGCCTTTATGAAACTCCGTAAGTTCCGCGATGCCATTGAAGTACTGGAAAAAGTACTGGAACTGGCCATGCCGGAAGCGGTGATATATGAAGCCATCGGCCATTGCCACGACAAACTAAAAAATTATGCACAGGCAAGGTTTAATTATAAAAAAGCCAGCCACCTTAACCCAGAAGACAGCCAGTTGCATCATAAGATTGCCTGCACTTACATGAATGAAGCCAACTGGAATAATGCGGTAAAAGTGCTGGAAATTGCCCTTAAGATTCACCGCATGCAGCCCGATTATAACCTGTCCATGGGCAGGTGCCATATGGAACTGGGCCATGTAGACGAAGCCATAACCTGTTTCGGTAATGTAGTGCGGATAAGGCCAAAAAGCGCAGCCGGATGGATAGAATTATTGAAATGCCTCTACAAAGCCGGGCTTTTTGAAGAAGGATTTGAATATGCAAACTTTGCCATTGAACAAATGGATTCAAAGCCGGTTTTCATTTTTTATAAAAGCCTTTTCCTCTTTGCTTCCGGGAGGTCAAAGGAAGCAATCATATGGCTCGAACAGGGTATGTCTGTTAATCCCCGGCTGATAAAACATATCATTGAAATTAATCCGTCTATGCTGCAACAGCAACCGGTAATTGAAATTATTGCCAGGTTTAAAAAAAAGAAATCACGCTGACCCTTCCGGTTTTTGTTAACCGTTATTACCATGCTTTAAATATCTTTGCTGTATAAATCTCATACAGCATGAATTTCAACCTGAACCAGATACCGGAAAGGAATACCAAACCACGCAATCATGGCATCACGATGGTGATGGATAAAGGCCTGAGCGTGGAAGAAGCGAAAAATTTCATGAGCGCCTGCCAGCCACATGTAGATATTGTGAAGCTTGGTTTTGGAACCGCCTTTGTTACACCGCATCTGCGCGAAAAACTGGAAGTTTACCGTTCACATGATATGGCCATTTATTTTGGAGGCACTCTCTTTGAAGCATTCCTTATCAGGAACCAGTTTGATGACTATATAAACATGTGCAAAGAATTTGGTATCAGTTATATGGAAGTAAGCGATGGGTCTATCACCATTCCTCATGCCGAAAAATGCGGCTATATTGAAAAACTAACCAAACATGGCATAGTACTTAGTGAGGTGGGCAGTAAGGATGCAACCCATATCATTCCGCCGTATAAATGGATAGAACTGATGCGGGCAGAACTGGATGCAGGCGCTACTTATGTGATTGCAGAAGCCAGGGAAGCAGGTAATGTGGGTATTTACCGGGGAAGCGGTGAAGTAAGGGAAGGCCTTGTACAGGAAATCCTTACACAGATCCCTGAACAAAAGATCATTTGGGAAGCGCCACAAAAGGCACAGCAGTTATATTTCCTCGAACTCATCGGGTGTAATGTAAACCTGGGGAACATCGCTCCGGGTGAAGTAATTCCACTGGAAGCCATGAGGATCGGGCTGCGTGGCGATACGTTTCATTTATACCTCGATAAAGAAACAGCCTGATGAATGTATATGGTTTGATAGGCTACCCGCTTGGGCACTCTTTTTCAAAACAATACTTTACCGATAAATTTACCCGGGAACATATCCCCGGCTGCCGCTTCCAGTTGTTTGAACTGGACGAAATAGGCAAATTGCCTGTATTGCTGCAGCATGAACCCGGCTTAAAAGGCCTTGCCGTAACCATCCCTTACAAGGAATCTGTGATGAACCTGCTGGATGCGGTTGATAAGGAAGCTTCAGAGGCAGGCGCTGTAAACTGTATTTGCATAACTGCGGGTAGGCTTACCGGTTATAATACCGATATAAAGGGCTTCGAAATGTCTTTAAGGCCGTTGCTGAAGGAACATCATTCAAGGGCTCTCGTACTGGGATCCGGGGGAGCATCCAAAGCAGTACAATATGTGCTTAAAAAATTAGAGATCGGTTTCCTGGTAGTAACCCGCCATAACAATCCTGCATCCGGATTTATCAATTACAGTTCAATCAATGAACAGGTTATCAGGGAACATACCCTCATCATAAACTGTACCCCGGTTGGTATGTATCCTCACGAACAGGAAGAACCTGTTATACCTTATAAGTTTCTTAACCGTTATCACCTGCTTTACGACCTCATTTACAAGCCGGCAAACAGCAGGTTCCTGTTACATGGACTTGATCAGGGCGCTACGATAAAAAATGGCTTTGAAATGCTGGTATTGCAGGCAGAGGAAAACTGGAAACTTTGGAATGGATTGTAGTTCATAGTTTAAAGTTCATAGTTTGAAGTTTATGGTTCATTGTTGTATTTCGGTTTAAAAAGTGCTTAACTATCAACTATAAACTATGAACCAATAAGTCTTTCAGCTTTTCCGGTACCGCAACTACTTTCTTTGATGTATAATCATAACATACCATGCCGGTTTTTGCTTTGGCTACTATAAGATGTTGACCATTCCTGCTTGTTTCAAGCAGGTAATATATTTCAAAACCAACCCGTGATATTTCGCCGGCTGCCAAACTTACTTTAAGCTGGTCTCCGTAAAATGATTCACTGATGTATTCAATGGCCAGTTCGCTCATGATAAGCCCGGCTCCCTCTACATCCAGTTCTGTGTACTGAAGGCTGTTCAGCCATTGCACCCTGGCTTCATGCAGTATGGCCACCAGTGAATCGTTGCCCACATGGTTTCCGTAATTAATATCTGTAATACGAACAGGTATGGTTATGGATGCCAGTTTTTTTTCCGGAACCTGTAGTTTAATCCTTGCCATGGTAATTATGTAGGAATGCAGCCAGTTTGGCGGTTGCTTTTTTTCGGTGGCTAAATTTGTTTTTTTCATCCATTGTCATTTCTGCAAAGGTTTTTGTGCTGCCATCGGGTATAAAAACCGGGTCATATCCAAAACCGTTGGTACCGGTTGGTTTTTCAGTGATACTACCATTGCAAATACCTTCAAATAAAAATTCCTTACCATCCAACACCAGTGAAATAACCGTTCTGAACCTGGCCCGCCTGTTACCTGCTCCTGTTAAATTCAGGAGGAGTTTTTCGGTGTTTTTACTGAAATCATTGTCGTCACCTGCATACCTGGCACTTTTAACCCCCGGTTCGTTGTTCAGTGCTTCAACTTCCAGCCCGGTATCTTCACTGAAACAATGCTTACCCGTAAGCCTGTAAATGGTACCCGATTTTTCCCTCGCATTGGCTTCCAGTGTATCATGAGGTTCAGGAATATCAATGTCTATGCCGGCATCTTTAAGGCTGATAACCTGGAAAAGGCCGTTTAATACGGCCCTTATCTCGTTTACCTTGTGTTGATTATTTGTTGCAAAAATGATTGGTTGCATGGAATCGGGGAATTTTTAAGATAGAAAAAGCTTTTGAAGGCATGCCCAGAGTTTTTTCTTCTCTTCTATGTTATTGGCAAGGGTTTGCAGTGATGGCGCACTAAGATAGGTTTGCCGGTTATAAGATTGTAACTGGTATTGGGGAAACTGGAGCGGGAAGGAAAGGGTAACCGGATCCAGTCCAAAAAAGATAATCACCCCGGGTTTGAAAAAATCCTGCAATTTCTGGTAATCCAGCCCCGGGTTCACCGATACATTTGTCAACGCCACGTCTGCCAATGATAATTTACAGGCACTCAGTATGCCAACCAGGAATTGGAGCATATCGTCTGGCAGGAAAGTGGCTTCTTTTTCTGATATAATTACGAGGATATTCTTTTCATTATTTCCCAGGTAACTGAATGGTAAAGTCACATTTTTATCTGGGCCAGGTTGATGTAATTCGTTGTCTATCAGTACATTTCTATACAGTTCGCTAATTAGTAATGGTGTAAGCTGAAATTGATCTAAACTCATAAAACGTTCGTTTGCCCGCAATTTTTTTCGTTTCTTTGCTGTAAAATTAACGATTATGATTGCTGCTGCCGATTTTATTATAACCAAAGCTGAACGAAGTAAACTGAACGATATTACCCTTGACAATATACCATTTGGAAAATATTTCACCGATCATATGCTGGAAGTGGATTTTGAAGACGGCGAGTGGAAATCGGTTGAGATAAAACCATACCAGCCTTTACTGATGGCTCCATCCCTGGCGGCTATCCACTATGGCCAGTCAATTTTTGAAGGTATTAAGGCCTATAAGAATAAGAATGGGGAAGCCAGCATTTTCAGGCCCCATGATAATTTCAAAAGGTTCAATAAATCGGCAGAAAGGATGCAGATGCCGCAGGTGCCTGAAGAGATTTTTATGGAAGGGATGCGCAAACTGGTTAAACTGGATAGTAACTGGATTCCTGCCAAAGAAGACCATTCATTGTATATAAGGCCTTTTATGTTCAGCAGTGATGAAATGATTGGTGTAAAGCCCAGTGAAAAATACAAGTTCATGATCATTTTAAGCCCAACCGGGCCATATTATAATACACCCATGCGCATTTACGTGGAAGAACAATACGTACGGGCGGTACCAGGTGGTGTTGGTTATGCAAAAGCGGCCGGTAATTACGGAGCTGCCATGTATGCTACCGCCGAAGCAAAGAAAAAAGGGTACGACCAGGTTTTATGGACCGACGCATTTGAGCATAAATATGTGCAGGAATGTGGTACCATGAATGTATTTTTCATCATTGGCGATACAGCTTTTACACCCGGCCTTGAGCAGGGAACCATACTGGCAGGCGTTACCAGGGATAGTTCCATCACCGTTTTGAGAGATATGGGCTTTAAGGTGGAAGAACGCGACCTGTCAATCCAGGATGTGATAGATGCCTATAAGGCCGGTGTTTTGTACGAGGTTTTTGGAACAGGCACTGCAGCCACTATTTCCCTGATAAAAGAACTGCGCTATAAAGATTTTGTCATGCATTTTGATGTGGATAATTGGCAAACCGCCCCGGAACTAAAAAAACGCCTGAATGATATCAGGTACGGAATGGCGGAAGATAAGTTTGGCTGGATGGAAAAACTGTAAGCAAGGCATTGATAATGAATGAATTAATTCAAAATTACTGTCTTGTTACAGCCGGCTCAAAAGCAGGCAGGAATTACCGCAGGAATTATGTCTAAAACTTTTTTATATTAAATTTTTAAATTTAAATTTTACCCTTACCTTTGCCGTCCGAAAAATAAAAGGTTTATAAATGCCAACAATACAACAATTAGTTAGAAAAGGTAGGGAAATTATCAAGGCTAAAAGCAAATCCAGGGCTCTGGATAGCTGCCCTCAGCGCCGTGGTGTATGTACAAGGGTATATACAACTACACCTAAAAAGCCTAATTCAGCCCTGCGTAAAGTGGCAAAAGTTCGTCTTACCAATAAGATTGAAGTGATTGCTTACATTCCGGGTGAAGGCCATAACTTACAGGAGCATTCCATTGTATTGATTCGTGGCGGCAGGGTAAAAGACCTTCCGGGTGTTCGTTACCACATCGTGCGTGGAAGCCTGGATACTGCCGGCGTAAAAGACCGTAAACAAAGCCGCAGTAAATACGGAACTAAAAAAGCTAAAAAATAATTAATTACCATTGAACCCCGTTCCGGTAAATTAATGTAATAAAATAAAACAATGCGTAAATCACAACCCAAAAAGATCCCTTTAGCGCCAGATCCTAAATTTAACGACATACTGGTTAGCCGTTTTGTAAATAACCTGATGTGGGAAGGTAAAAAAAGTGGTGCATACAATATTTTCTATAATGCACTGGAAAAAGTAAGTAAGCAAACAGGAGAAGACGGATACGAAGTTTGGAAAAAAGCTTTGGCCAATATCACTCCGGGTGTTGAAGTACGCAGCCGCCGTATTGGTGGTGCTACATTCCAGATTCCATCTGAAGTTCGTGCCGACAGGAAAATATCTTTAAGCATCAAATGGATGGTACGTTACAGTCGCGAAAGGAATGGCCGTAGCATGGCAGATAAACTGGCAAACGAAATTGTTGCAGCCAGCAAAGGGGAAGGCGCATCATACAAGAAGAAAGAAGATACGCATCGTATGGCTGAAGCTAACAAAGCGTTTGCTCACTTCAGGATATAACATAGCTAATTAATAATAAAAAAATACCCGTTCTTTTGAATGGGTATTTTTTTTAGAAGATAAATCCATCCCCATTATTATTTTTCAGCCTTTTATTTCCTGGTAAAAGATGAATTACTTTTTCTTTTTAGACGGCTTGGCCATTTTATTATATTCCAAAGCAAGGGTTACCCAATAAGCTAATTTCTTCCCGCTTTTTAAAGCATCCATATCAACAAATGCATAGCCTTTCATGATTTTTCCGGTAAAATCCATTGGCCTGCAACCTTCTTTCGCCATTACTTCTTCGGTTTTTTGGGGATCAAAACGAACCATCAAACGATTTGATTCCACTCCGATACACATCTTGTCATTTACCATGAAACATAAGCCGCCAAACATTTTCTTTTCTTCAATTTTATGATTTGTTTGCAAAATGATTTCCCGAACACGGTCAGCCATTTTTTCATTAAAAGGCATAACAAAATTTTTTATTGGTGAATACAGGAATGCCAGCCAGCGTTTATTTGGCGGGTGCAGGAACAATTGAATCAATAACAGGAGTGCCGGCAGGAATGGAATCTGTAACCGGTAATGGTACTGCTGCGTTTTTATCTGATTCTTTTTTGTTTTTCTCTTTTTTCCCCTTTTCCTTTTTCTCTGTTTCTTTCTTTTCTTTTTTATCTTTTTTGCCTTTCTGGGTTTTCACTACCGGCTGGTCTTCATCCAGCTCTTCCTCATCAAACTTGTCCCTGGCATGCTGTATGTTAAAATAATAATTGATATGCACACCTTCATCATTCATTGCGTCAACGATATACATCAAAACCTTGCTTTTGGGTGAACTCGTTGTTTTGTTGGCCGGAGTCATACCCACATTATTTATAAAGTGCTCCCCATCAATCAGGCCTAATGAAAAAATAGCCGTTTCAGGCGTTTTTCCTTTACCGCTGTATATCATGGCATTCATTATCTTTTCCACCTGGTTCATAAAGTACTCGGCACTGTCTCTTTTTCTCAACTGATGATAAGAATATGAACGTTCTTTTAATATGCGAAGGCTTAGCGGGTTCTTCTGCAAATAGGTTTTAGACATAGAAAGGGCTTCTTCATAATCACCTGCTTCATTCAGGTCAAAGATTTCCTGCTCAACAGCAAGATTCTTATATGGTTTGTAATTACGTTGCTCTGTAAACCCAATCATCAAAGCGAGAGTTTCGGCGCGTGTAAGGCTGGAGTCATTGTCTAAAAAACGTATCAGTAATTTTTGATAATAGAGGTCACTGCCTTTGTCTTTTGTTTTGTCGAGGATCATCCTGAAATCACGTTGATAATTAAACGCAACCGGAGCAGGGCTTGCGTCCTGGGCAAAAGAGCAATTGCATAGCAGTATCAGAATGGCAGAAAGGATATGCCTCATAAAATCTTTTATTAAAAATAATCTAAGTTTTTATTAAATATAAAAGAAAGAAAGGTAAAAAAAATCCGGTTCACATATATGAACCGGATAAAAGTAAATTAATATGATTATTGCATGATCAGGTTACCCGGTATCCGGAATTTTTTATCCTGCATCACTTTTATGGTAGCTCCCTGTGAAATTACCTGTGTTACATCTAAAATACATTCCTGGCCGGCAGGCGGATCAATGAAAATACTGGAACAGGATGGTAGCGGAGAAGGCGGTACCTGGTTATTGCTCCAGTTTGCAGGCTCACTCCAGTTTCCTGAACCGGTAAATGTATAAATGTTATTGTCATTAATTGACAAGGTAACCTGGTTCGAACTCTTCGTTTTTACAGGAGTAATGGTGAATTCCATATTCGGCCTCACAGAACCTGAAATACCGGTTGTTCTCGAACAGGCCAGCGCACCAGAGCTGCCATCTGCCTGGTAATAGGTGGTGGAAACAAATGCCGTTGGGGTTAGTTTGTTCTGATAGGCCGCACTGCCAATAACCTGGTTGGAAAAACAAATATCTACGATGATGTTAGAGTTGCCGTCCCAGGTAAACGGAGTTGAAAACAGATGTGTATTCGTTGTATTAAGCACTGGTGTATAATTCACCGGTCCAAACACGGTTGTAAAAGCCGGCGTTTGAAAGGCTCCTGTCAGTTCCGTAACTGAAGTCTGTGCAATCTTTATGGTGTAACCGTTCAAAGTAGCCGGGTTGCCAATGATATTGCCGGATAATGTAAATCCGAGAGAATTGATGTTGCCGGCAAGGAATCCCAGGCTGGAAAGTTCAGATGCCAGAACCAGGTATTGTTGCCTGCCATTACCATAATATGTAGGATAGGCTGCTGCCAGGTCGCTCCTGTAATCGTTTACTGTAGTGCCTGTTCCCAGTGTAGATTTAACCGGGCAAATAACCGGTGAAATGATATCGCACTGTACTACCTGGCCATTGCTAAGGGTAGTGCTGGTAAATGTGTTAGCATTCGTTCCGGCAGCAATACCATTCACTTTCCATTGGAATACCGGGTTAACGGCATTGACAGTATTGGCGGTAAAGCTGAGTTCTTCACCTATGCAGGCCGGGGAATTTCCACCGGTTTGGCTGATTGTTACAGAAGGGTCAACCGGGTTGCTTACCGACATGACAATGCTGTTGGAAACAACAGGAACTGAAGAAAGGCAATTGATATTTGATGTTAGCACACAGGTAACAACCTGTCCGTTGGTAAGCGATGATGTGGTAAATGTAGGGCTATTGCTCCCCACATTTGCTCCGTTCACTTTCCATTGATAAGACGGTATATTGCCGCCATTGGTGGGCGTAGCTGTAAATACCTGTGTAACACCCGGGCAGGTAGGGTTACTTCCTGTGGTGATGCCGATGTTTACAGAAGCCGTTGAATTGGCAGGTATAACGGTAATGGTTACCGGCAGCGAAGTGGTTGTTGAAGTTCCGCATGTGGTGGAAACCGTATAGGTGCCCGGCGTAGTTACCACAATGGATTGGGTGGTTGCACCGGTAGACCATAGATAATTTGTTTCCGTACTGGCCGTTAACGTTACGCTTTCCCCGTCACATAAAACCGTAGGCCCGTTAGCAGTAATGATGGGTGCTACGTTTTGTTTGGTTAATGTTATCGGTACAGCAACCCAGTTATTGTTTTCATCACTTTCCAGGAATTCATTGTTGGGATCGGTAATGGAAACGATATAATAGTTGCCATTGCAAACATTTTCCAGGGGCATGGGGTCGTTCAGACTGATGCTGTACACATCATACTTGCCGGGATATATACCCTGGTTCTTTCCGCAGCCCGTATGCCAGCCAATACCATTATTTGGTACGGTAAGTACCGTGTTTCCGTTATTGTCTTTACATTCCCCGGGATTGGTATCGCAACTTCCCAGGTTTATTAGGCAAAAGCTCTGTTTGGTGCCGGATGCTACAATCGGCCAGGTTCTGGCATCAGGATTGGCTGTGGGTGTACGTAATGTATATTTCGCCCAGTCATCCACATGCAGGTGGCCATGAGCTACATGGTATATCATTTTACCGGCAATCCTGTCATAATAACTTAGTGTATCGGTTCCCGGTACTTTTTGATAAATCCTTTGTTTCACGATATGCTCCAGTTGTTCACCGCCCGGGCAAATGGTTCCGCAGGGAACACGGGTAGTTCCGCAGAAACAGGAATCAATACCATATATATCTATCGGTCCGTAACCGATATTGGGTGTTGCATTGGAAATATACAGGAACCCCGGTTCTTCCAGGTGGTTCAGTTCAATTTCTTTGGCAGATGATGTCATATCTGGAAGGAGGTCACAGGGAGGCAGCCCGCCTCCGGGGCAAATACAGGTAGGGCAAACATAAGTGCCCACAGGAGCCCCGCTTCCACTGCTAGCTATCTGCCTGGGCGGATTGTTGGTAAATTCAATATAAGCGGAAGTGATATTCCCTTCATCCGGGGAGGCAATATCTTCAATGACTAATTGCCAGGTTCCGTTTGGATTTTGCCCGTTATTGAATGAACTCACATCCCCGGCCGGGAAAAAAATACCTGAATAAGGCGGAATGGCATTGGTAAATGCGGTGCCGTCCATACCCAGGCAGGTTCCGTAAAAATTATCACCGGCACCACCTATGTCCTGGATAAGCACAACTGATGTACCGGTGGGCGATATTAGGCTGATATGCAGATCGGCCAGGTAAGGATGTGTTATATTTAGGCAAATATGTGCCACACCAAAATTGGTATCAATGGCCGCAGGTAGGCCTGATACGGTTATTGGTATTATATATGATTGGTTGTCAAGTATTTGCTGGTTTCCATTCCAGCTAAAGGTTTGAGCTTTGATTGAACATGCAAAAGGAAGCAGTACAAATAGCAGAAAAATTTTTCTCACCAGGTAATTTTTTTAAGGTTTAAATATAGTGAAAATTAAAATGATGAATGATAAATTGTGTAGTTAATGCCGTGGAAAATAATATGATATGTTTGCGGCCCGTTTAATAGAGTTGTTTTGTCTGATAAATGTTGTATCATATCTAAAAAAATGATCCTGCATTCAATTTGTAAATATTGAAAAAAATCGTACCTTTGCGCCGCTAAAAGATTCAGCATTGCATTTTATAACTGAACTATTTAGCAGGAAATGAGAGCATACTAAATCATATCACAACCCGAACCGCTACCGCCGGTTCATCTACGGGGAACTTGTGCTCATAATAATTGGTAAAGTCCGGACTAGGAAAAGCGACCTTTTTTAAAAATAATTGAATCATATTTAATAAAAAATCTACTTAACAAATAAACAAAACAAGATGGCAGATTTACGTTATCAGAGAAATTTTGGAATTGCGGCTCATATTGATGCCGGCAAAACCACCACAACAGAAAGGATACTGTATTATACAGGCGTGAACCACAAAATAGGGGAAGTACATGACGGTGGTGCAACCATGGACTGGATGGCCCAGGAGCAGGAAAGAGGTATTACCATCACCAGTGCTGCTACAACCTGTTTCTGGAATTTTCCTACCGATCAGGGTAAAAAGGTGGCCGAAACCAAACAATATAAATTCAACATTATTGATACTCCGGGCCACGTGGATTTTACCGTGGAAGTAGAACGTTCACTCAGGGTACTCGATGGGTTACTGGCTTTGTTTTGTGCCGTATCAGGCGTTGAACCGCAATCTGAAACCGTATGGCGCCAGGCAAACCGTTACCGGGTTCCGCGTATCGGTTTTGTAAACAAAATGGACCGCAGCGGGGCAGATTTTTTAAATGTGGTAAAACAGGTTCGTGAAATGCTGGGTGCCAAGGCTGTGCCTTTGCAATTACCTATCGGTGCAGAAGACAGTTTCAAAGGCGTGGTTGACCTGATTACCATGAAAGGAATTGTATGGAATGAAGCTGATAAAGGAATGACTTTTGAAGAAGTGCCCATTCCGGAAGATATGAAGGAAGAAGTTAACCAGTATCGCCAGGAACTGGTTGAAGCAGTTGCTGAATATGACGACAAACTGCTGGAGAAATTCTTCGATGATCCTAACAGCATCACAGAAGCTGAAATGCACGAAGCTATCCGTAAAGCAACGATTGATATTTCCATTATACCGATGATGTGCGGATCTTCATTCAAAAATAAAGGCGTACAAACTGCACTGGATGCAGTTGTTCGTTACCTGCCCGGCCCGCTGGATATTGAGGCTGTTAAAGGCACCAACCCCGATAACGGAGAAGAATTAACCCGTAAAGCCGATGCTAAAGAACCCTTTGCAGCTCTTGCATTCAAAATCATGACAGATCCGTTTGTGGGAAGGCTTGCATTCTTCAGGGCTTATAGCGGAAGGCTGGAAGCAGGTTCTTATGTACTAAATACCCGTACTGGCAGAAATGAAAGGATCAGCCGTATCATGCAGATGCATGCCAATAAGCAAAACCCGGTTGATTTTATTGAAGCCGGTGATATTGGAGCTGCTGTTGGTTTTAAAGATATTAAAACCGGTGATACCCTTTGTAACGAAGATCACCCGATCGTACTGGAAGCAATGACATTCCCTGAACCGGTAATTGCTATAGCTATTGAGCCTAAAACCCAGGCCGACGTTGATAAAATGGGTATGGCCATCGCCAAACTGGTAGAAGAAGATCCTACGCTGCGTGTGAAAACGGATGAAGAAACCGGGCAAACAATCCTGAGTGGAATGGGTGAACTTCACCTGGAGATCATTGTAGACAGGATGCGCCGTGAATTTAAAGTGGAAATCAACCAGGGTGCTCCTCAGGTTGCTTATAAAGAAGCTTTCAACCAGACTATCGAACACCGTGAAACGCTTAAAAAGCAAACCGGTGGCCGTGGTAAGTTTGCCGATATCATTTTTGAAATTGGGCCTGCCGATCCTGAGTTCCTGAAAGAACAGGATGGTAAGACAACCTTCCAGTTCGTGAATTCATTGTTTGGAGGTTCTATTCCAAAAGAATTTGTACCTGCTATCCAGAAAGGATTCGAATCTGCCATGACTACAGGAGTACTGGCTGGTTACCCGATGGAAAGTATGAAGGTGAATGTAAAAGACGGATCATTCCACCAGGTGGATTCTGATGCGATGTCTTTTGAACTTTGTGCCAAACAGGGATACCGTGAAGCTGGCCGTAAGGCAAAACCGGTATTGCTTGAGCCGATCATGAAAGTGGAAGTGCTTACACCGGATCAGTACATGGGTGATGTTACCGGCGATCTTAACCGCCGTCGTGGGATGCTGGAAGGAATGGACAGCAAACATGGCGTTCAGGTAATAAAAGCGAAAGTTCCGCTGAGCGAAATGTTCGGATATGTAACCCAGTTACGTTCACTGAGCAGCGGCCGCGCCACTTCAACCATGGAGTTCAGCCATTACAATCCGGCGCCTAACAATATCGCTGAAGAAGTGATAGCAAAGGCAAAAGGAAAGATGAAAGTGGAGGATTAATCTGAATTTTTCAATTACATCAATATTCGCCCCGTCTGTTAACAGACGGGGCGTTTTCGTATTATCCTGCAGTATTGGCAAACTTTCTGTATAGATGCCGTTTTATTGTTGATTTATTAAGGATTTTTTAATAATTTAGAACAGCCATTAGTCATATTCCTATTGATTTACTACTGCAATTAACCTTCCTGGATTCTTAAACACCCGATGATTTTTTATTACATACATTTTTTTTTATGAAAAAGTTACCCCGCTATGCCTTCGGTATATTTATTTTTTCTGTGATGATATACGGTATTTCCATAAACCGGTTGTTTACAATGAAAATAAATTCCGGTAATCAGGTTTTTATGCCTTCTCCCCAGGAAGGGGAAGAAAATGAAAAACTGCGAGAAAAATATAATGAACTGAAACATAAGGCAGCACCCGGTGTTTCCTGGCGCGATATTGAAAGAATGAATGCGGCTAACCTGAATGAAATGAAACGCAACAATGCAGGCATACTATCATTTGCCAATGGCAATATTATCGGCACCTGGTCAGAAAAAGGCAATGATAATATTGCAGGAAGCGTACGGGCCGTAGATTTCAACCCTTCTACCAATACCATTTTTACCATATCGAATGGAGGCTCATTATGGAGCAGTGTGTTAGGGAGCGGTTCATGGACGCTGCACAACCAGCTTACCCAGTTTGAACAAAGGGCCATAAAAGTTTTCACAAAAACATCCGGAGGGCAAAGACTGCTGCTGGCTTCAGGGACAAATGTATATTATTCTGACGATAACGGGCAAACGCTTTCCACCGCAACAGGGATAATATTTCCGGTTGGCTGGGGTGGGAATTACGTGGCAGGCTTTTACAGGCTTACCGATGGGAGCAATACTTTATATTGTTTAACAAGGCCTTGGAGCAATGCACCGTGGGCCCCGCGTTTCCGTTTATACAGAAGTACCGATGAAGGGCAATCTTATACTCAGGTGCACCAATTTGATACCGGTGATGATGAAACCATATCGCTTTGTATCCCTTATAACAGCAGCAATATATATGTTGCAGACATAGGTTCTGTTCCGGGTAGCATTAAGCTGTTTTCTGTAACAGGAACATCAGTGAACTTACTAAACACGGTGGTTTATGGCTCGCAGATTGATAGATGTGTGTTGAAAGGCACTTACCTGGCAGGCGTTTATAACCTGTACCTGATGATTAACAACAACGCATTGCTTAGCAGCATTAACCTGGGCGCCAGTTGGGCGTTCAGGTCGTCTTTGCCGCATACCGCCTGGTCAAAGATGAATGTTTCTATCAATGATGCAACTAAAGTATGTTTCGGTGGCGTTGATGCATACAGGAGCACCAATTCAGGCAATAGTTTTACGTTAGTAAACGGCTGGGCCGAATATTATAGCAATCCTGCGGCAAAACTGCATGCCGATATCATGGAAATAGAGTACTTTAAAAAAGCAGACAATACCGAGTTTGCCATCATCAACTGTCATGGTGGTACCTATGTGAGTTATGATAACCTGGCAACCGTTAGCAACCTTAGTTTAAATGGTCACCGGGCTGTGGAATATTATGATGTACTAACTGATACAATAAACCAGAACAGGATTTTTGCCGGCAGCCAGGACCAGGGAATGCAACGTACGTTAACAGGATTAAATGCAGGAACGCAAAACTTCCTGCAAATGATCAGTGGCGATTACGGACAGTTAAGCCTTACCAATGATAATAATTTCCTGTGGCCCCAATACCCCGGCGGTGATTATTATTTATTTAAAGACCTGGGAAACCCCAACCCAACCTATGTAGGAAACTGGACAGTTCCGGGTACGGAAAAACCAAATTACGGCTGGATGCTGCCTGCCACTTCAACGGTTGTACGAAGTGCCAATGAGATTTGGGTAGGCGGAGGAAACCTGGGTGGCGGAGGCGGTTCATACCTTATTAAAGCGACAATGCTTCTTACCCCACCCCATACCGTTAGTGCCACGCAGTTCAGTTATAATTTCAGGGCAAACAGCAATAACGGTTCTTCAGGTATTACTGCTATTGAACAATCACCTGTAAACCCATCCAAATTATTCGTAGCAACTGAAGACGGAACATTTTTCTACTCAAATGATATGGGGGCAAACTGGAGCAAGACTGCATCGTTTTCAGGACCTGCACCTTGGTATTTATATGGTTCATGCATATTGGCAAGCCGCATCAATGCGAATTTAATTTGGTATGCAGGTTCAGGGTATAGTAATCCGGGTGTTTATAAATCGGTTAACGGAGGGGCAACTTTTACTGCAATGTCTAACGGCTTACCGTCAACATTGGTCAATGAACTGGTTGCATCACCGGATGAGCGGTTCATTTTTGCAGCAACCGAAGCCGGTCCTTATGTGTATGTAGTTAATGAAGACCTTTGGTACAGCCTGTCTGATAATACCATGCCAACCCAGTTTTTTACCGGGGTAGAGTATATCAATGCACAGAATATTGTCAGATTTTCTACCATGGGCAGGGGAATCTGGGACTTCAAAATAACAGGTACCATTCCCGTTACCTTATCAAAATGGCAGGCAGATAAAATGGGTAGTTCTGTATTGTGCAGCTGGCAATCGGAGCAGGAAATAAACAGCAGTCATTTTATTGTTGAGCGCAGTGGTGACGGATCAAATTTCATCGAAATTGGAATCGTTCAGGCAAAAGGGAATTCCAATATGGTAACATCCTATTCTTTCACTGACCGGTTCCCTTTAAAAGGAATTAATTATTACCGGCTTATATCCAAAGACAGAGACAATAGGAAATCTATCAGCCGGGTTGTTGCCATAAGAATGGATAATAACGGCCAGTCACTTGATATCTATCCAAACCCGGTAAAGAACACATTGTTTGTAGAGATACGGACTTTAAGGCAGGAAGAAGTTATGGTCAGAGTTATTGATGCGGCGGGTAATGTTGTCAGGAATGAAAACAGGGAAATTTCCGGTCATGCAGCTTTTTCAATCAGCTTGGCAGACAGGCCTGCCGGAGTTTATTCTATACAGGTGAAAGGGAAAGGTACCGAAATGATTAAAAGATTCGTAAAGCAATAAACAGGGGTAATGAAAAGACAGGTATCGCCGGCTATTGCTTGCGTATGCTGATCAGCGGGTAAACCTTACCCATTCTGTAAAAATGGTAACGGAAAACATACTAACGGTAACGTATAGCGTTGTGCATTCAGGAACTGTGTATATCCGTTTACATTCAATTTAACTTATACCATTCCATTCATCATAAAAATGATCCAGGTATTGCAGCATGAACAGGTGCCTTTGTTCTGCCATTTTCCTGCCGGTTTCCGTGTTCATACGGTCTTTCAGCAGCAACAGTTTTTCATAGAAATGATTGATGGTTGGTGCTGCTGAATTTTTGTATTCATCTTTCGTCATGTTCAGGTTTGGCCTGATGCCGGGATTATATAGCTCCCTGTTTTTAAACCCGCCATAGTTGAAAGCGCGTGCAATGCCTATCGCGCCTAATGCATCCAGCCTGTCGGCATCCTGAACAGCATGCAGTTCAGATGATGCAAATGTTGCCTGCTCATTGCCTCCTTTGAAAGAGATATTGCGTATGATCTTTTCCACATGACTAATAATCGGTTCATCTACAGGTAAGGATTGAAGGAAAAGCCTGGCTTTTTGAGGCCCGATATTTTCATCCCCCCCGTGAAATTTTGAATCAGCAATATCGTGTAACAATGCTCCAAGTTCAACAATTAACATATCTGCATTTTCCTGGGTAGCAATATGCCGGGCATTGTTGTATACCCTTTGGATATGCCACCAGTCATGCCCGCTCTCAGAGCCTCTAAGGGTTTCCTTAACATGAGTGATGGTTTGCCGGATGATTAATGATTCATTCATCATAAGAAATTAGGAATGTGTGCTTAAGGCTATCAGGTTAATAAATAAAACGGTTTCGGCTATACGCTGGATTAATCCCCTGGATGGTATGGATGGGATAGAAATCAGCACCATGCAGATGATAATGATTCCGGCACTCAGTTTGTAACCAACGATGAAAGGGGTGTCAAAGATGTCTTCCGCTTTAAAAAGGTATAAGGCAGCACCTGCATATTCTATTAGTCCGCCCAGGTTATGTATATGTTGCCTGCTGCTGCCTGTTTGGGGCGACCCCGGATCACAGGGGAAAAATGCTGCAACGAGGTAACCGGTTGCTATGCAAATTGAATATCCCGGTAAGAATTTATTATTTCCGGCATTCATGGCAATCAGCAATAGTACTAAACCTGCAGGAAGAAAAAGACCGAAATTAACCCGGGCTGCATCCGAACTGCCATATTCACCAAGCTCACTGATAGTATGTTTAACCTGGTTATAATTTTTCTTTTTTGAACCAAAGTATATGATACCGGAAAGCAGAAACAGGGTAATAAAAACAGAAATTGCTGTTGCCATAGCTAAAAAAATCCTTTTCAGGTTGCAATATAGCTGAATGCATTATTTCTATCATCAGCAGTTTATTTTATTATACCCACCGGCGGGTACCGGAACAAGTTACTTTTTTAATAACTTCATCCTGGTTTTTCATAGGATATTGGATTTTAAAACAGGGCTGGATGTCTATCCGGGCCCTTTTTTTATACCGTTAATCAAAAAATATTTTCCCGTTTTATTTTAAAGTGTAATATTTGCAGCCTGCAAATTTCACGAATATGAAGCTGAATGCAGGCTTCTCCTGTTAAGAGGCCACTGTCTTTCCTTATTTCTTGTTGATGCCTGATATACAGGCATTCCCTATCATTCATATATCATTCCAAATCAAAGGTCATTTATGCCATACATACAAAAATTGTCATTACATATATCATCATTTTTTTCGCTCATCAGGCAATCCATGAATGGTGAACTGATGGATTATACACAGGGTAGCATCCGGAAAGCAGTGATCTTACTGGCTATTCCCATGATGCTTGAAATGTGTATGGAAAGTGTTTTTGCCGTTGTAGATATTTATTTCGTCAGCCACCTGGGCAAACATGCCGTATCAACCGTTGGGCTTACTGAATCTGTAATTACCATTGTCTATTCACTGGCAATTGGTATCAGCATGGCAGCAACAGCCATGGTAGCAAGGAGGGTTGGTGAAAAAAATCCGGATGCAGCGGCCAAGGCTGGAATGCAGTCGATGCTCGTAGCTCTGTTTATTACCATTATTTTGAGTATTGCCGGGTTCATATTTGCAGCCGATATACTACATATCATGGGTGCAGAACCCGAAACGGTTGCACAGGGAACAAACTATACCCGAATCATCATGGGAGGTAGCCTTGCAATCATGCTGTTATTTCTAATCAATGGAATTTTCAGGGGGGCGGGAGATGCCATGATGGCCATGAAAAGCCTGTGGCTGGCAAATATCTGCAATATCATCCTTTGCCCGATATTGATACGTGGCTTTGGGCCGTTACCGGCTTTGGGATTAACAGGGGCAGCCCTGGCAACCACCATCGGCCGTGGAATTGGGGTTGTGTACCAATTGTATCACCTGTTCAATGGTAAGCGCCTGATACAGTTTTCATTAAAACTGCTTAAACCGGATTGGGAAATCATGAAGTCGCTGGCCAGCATTGCCTGGCCGGGCACCCTGCAGTTCCTGATAGGTTCCGGCAGCTGGATTGTTCTGGCTGGTCTGGTTGCGCATACGGGTCACAGTGAGGCTTCAGCGGGTTACCAGATCGCACTCCGTATTGTGATGTTTTTCATATTGCCGGCATGGGGAATGAGCAATGCGGCCGCTACGCTGGTAGGGCAAAACCTGGGGGCCGGCCAACCGCACCGGGCAGAATTGTCGGTGATGAAAACAGCCAGGTATAATGCAGTGTTTATGGGTATAGTGATGATGCTGTTCTTGTTTTTTACCGATTTTATCATATCGTTTTTTACGGCTGATATAGCTGTAAAGAAATATGCGGTGGATGCATTGCGGGTTATCAGTGCAGGCTATATATTTTATGGTATCGGTATGGTGATGGCCAATGCCTTCAACGGCGCCGGCGATACACGCACACCAACCGTCATAAACCTGGCGGGTTTCTGGTTTTTCCAGGTTCCGCTGGCATGGATACTTGCCATGGTACTGCAAATGGGCCCATTAGGTGTTTTTGCCGCGATACCGATAGCAGAAACGGCCATTGCAATCGCTGCCTTTTTGTTGTTCCGTAAAGGAAGGTGGAAATCAAAAGTGATTTAACAGGTAAGTGACGGACAATTATTCAGGCTCAATTAAACGCAGGTGGTTTTTTGGAGTCATATTCCTGAAAAATACCTTGATATGAAAAAATACATAATTAGGATTTCTGCTTTTTTATTGTTTGGTTTAGCCATTTCCCAATCTGTACCGGCTCAGTTTGTTATTAAAGTAAGGCCGGGAGCACCTGCTGTAAGGGCCAGGCCGGTTTGCCCTGGGCCACGGCATATCTGGGTAGCCGGGGATTATGTTTGGAGGGGCGGACAGTATGTTTATACAGACGGTTATTGGGCCGTACCCCCTAAGCGCCATACACGCTGGATTGAAGGCAGGTGGAAACACCGCAGGGGCGGATGGGTTTGGATTCCGGGCCATTGGCGATAATTTAACAGTTTAAACTGCTTGGTTTCAGGCCTGTAACGTTTATTTGTTACAGGCTTTTTTTATTTACCTGTACAAACCATATTTAAGTACTTTTAACTAAAACCAATTTCAAATGTTCAGATACTTAGCTGTTCTTCTTTTTCTGTTACCGGTTGCCGTTCTTTCGCAGGTGAATAAGAAGCTTGACATGGATCATGAAAAATTTTTCAGGTTTGGAGCTAAAGGCGGCGTTAATATCAACAAGATTTCCGGTAAGTCATATGAAAGCGGTTTCAATTATAATTTCCAGGCCGGCGTGTTTTTACAGTTTAATATATCCAACCGGTTTGGCATACAACCCGAGGTTAATTTTGTTCAATCAAAATCTGCCTTTACAAAAGATGCTACTGAAATTTATGATGACCTTTTTCTTGATGGCAGCCAGAAAAAAGCAAAAATGAATTACCTGGAAATACCGGTATTACTCAATGTGAATATTGGGCCCAGCAAAAGAGTAAAATTGCAGGCAGGCCCTTCATATGGAGGTTTGCTGAAGCAAAGTATAGACAGCTTAAAAACAAATACAGATTTCTATAAGAATTCAGAATGGAGCCTGATAGGCGGCTTGTGGATTCAGGCTCCTTTAATTAACCTGGGGGCCAGGTATAAACTGGGCCTAACTAATATTAACGGTATTGATGATAAGCAAACCTGGAAAAGCCAGGCTATCCAGATATTTGTGGGGATAACGATTTAGTTTTTTATAGTCATTGCCATTAATGTTCGTCACTGCGGAGAACGCCCGTTACTGCGAAGGACACCCGTCATTGCGAGGAACGAAGCAATCTTTTCAGGTAGTATCGTTTATCTTTTTAAACAAATCTTAAAAACTCTTCTAAATGCCGGATGCCCTTCTCGGAAACACATATACACTGAATATAGATACAGGCAAACTGAATTAAATTTACCATAAAGCAGTTGTTTTATTTACAACCCATTGGTAATTTAGTCATCATATAATTTTATTATGCAGCACATTCATCCCGAAAACCTTATCATAATTGATATTGAAACAGCACCCGTCAGCCCTTCATTTGATACATTGAATGATGAATGGAAAACATTATGGGAAGAAAAAGTGACACGTTCATTGCCTGAAGGAGTTACTGCACCGGAATTTTATTCCATGCGAGCCGGCGTAATGGCAGAATTTGCCAAGATCATCTGTATAAGCATCGGTTATTTCAACAGGGAAACAACGCTGCATATGCGGGTAAAGTCATTTTATGGGCATGATGAAAAAAAGATACTGGCCGATTTCCTGGCAACCATCGGCAAGATAGAAAGCATCAACAGCAAATGGTGTTTTGCCGGTCACAATATTAAGGAGTTTGATATTCCGTTTATCTGCCGTCGGCTGATCATTAACCAGTTTAAAATTCCGGCCTACCTCGATTTTCAGAATATGAAACCATGGGAAACAAATATTGTAGATACATTCCAGTACTGGCGGTTTGGGGATTATAAAAATTATACTTCGCTGAAACTGCTGGCTGCTGCCATGGGAGTTCCTTCCCCCAAAGATGATATAGATGGAAGCATGGTAGGGGCATTATACTGGTCGGAATCTGACAGGGAAGCCAATCTGAAACGCATTGCCGTTTATTGCCAGAAAGATGTGATAACCACAGGGAATATCATACTTCGCTTCCGCAATTTGTCACCGGTTCCACCCGAAGATATCAGGATCGTTGAATGAAATGTATGTAACGAACAATCAAAAGGGGATAAACCGGAATTCTTTACCGGTTATCCCCTTTTGTTGTTGGCATTGTTGTGTTTTTATTACCGCAGGATTAACCGGCTAACGGTAACAACAGAAGTGCTGATAACTTTTACATAATATACACCCCTTGGCAAAGAAGTACTGTTCACCAGTATATGGTTTTGGCCGCTTTCAAACTTACGTACAAGCTTACCCGAAATATCGGTTATCAGTATCTGCGCATTGCCGTTACCGTTAAGGTAAATATTAAAATGGTTTCCTGCCGGGTTGGGTGTAACCAGCACTCCGCTTTCATACTGGAACAATACCTGCCTGGTTACAGAATATTCCATCCTGTTATCAAGGTCTGTCTGCCTGATACGGTAGAAATTGATTCCTTTGGCTGGATTATTATCTGTAGTTGAATAATACCTTACAGACTGACTGTTTCCTGCTGCAGGCACTATGTCAATGATATTCCAGTTTGTGCCGTCTGCAGACCGCTCAACCACGAATTCCCTGCTGTTGATTTCTACAGATGTAGACCAGTTAAGGTTCACCCTGTTCCCGTTTTTCTGCACGGTGAACGTGTTCAGTTTCACCGGAATGACACCGATGCTGGCTGCACTGAAAGTGAACGGGCTGAAACTGTTGATTCCGTTAACTTTCACATTTCCTGTTGTATTCGTATTGGCAACACCTGCTGTGCCGCCCAGGTCATTCCAGTCGGCCACACCAAAATGAGCCATACGGATGGCATTGGGCACATTGATAAGGCTGGTAACATCTGTATAATTGAATGTGATATCCACTACACCTGAGCCGCTGCGGTCAATATCCCACCATTCCAGCGGACTCACAGTATAATCCGGGAAATTTGAAAGGGTAGCTGGGTTAACCGTATAATCACCATAGCCGCTGTTAAAATATTGTACATCATACGAATTGGTACCAGGCCCTGTTTCATTACTGAAAGCAACCGGTGCATATTTAGTTCCCTTTCCAACATGATAAGTAAAGGCACTGTTGCCAGTCCTGTTCAGGATACCATCAACAAAAGAACTTGTTGAACCGCCGGCAATGTTTGCCGTTGCAGGTAAACTGAGTTTTTTGCCGGCAGCCATCACAATTTTTCCTTTTAAAAGCGACAGGGTTCCGGGTATGCTAATATCATCTGCAATGATGACGGTATCCCTTGTAACTACAGGATCAAGGTTCATGACAAAGTTATTCAAGGTTGATCCGGTTGTAAATCGCAGGGTGCCCGCATGCGTTGCGCCCTGTTGTTTCTGGATATAGATATTCCCTCCGTTTGAAGAAATTTTCCCCAGTGACGTATTTGTTAAAACTGCGCTGCCAATTAATGTAAGTGTATTTAACCCGATATTCAGTTCAGAAATGGTTGATGCTCCCTGGTTTAACTGAAGGCCACCGCCGGCTGCATTGCCTAATATCAGGTTAACCGCCGGGCCGGTCATTTGTATAAAACCGTCATCCGAAGTGGTGTCTCTGCGTAACCGGAACAGGAGGATGTCATTACCGTTTGTAAAAATCGATTGTACGTTACCGTTCATAGCCAGAGTAATCCTTGCATTATCGCCTGACGGCAACGGTTCAAAAGTTGTGCTGCCGGTGAAACTTACATCACCTAAAGCATTGAGCGTTGAGAACGGGCTGGGAGAGCCGTTGAAATTAAGCACGTTGTTAGCAATGAAATTTCCGCGAACGGTTGTGGTACCACTTGATAAGATTTTTATCCCGTTGTTAAGAGACAGGTTATAATAGGACAGTGCAGGAACTTTTATCGTATCATCTGCTGTTAAACCGGCCTGTGCAAAATTGATGGTAGATCCGGTAGCAATATTATTGAGAAAAGGCCGGCGGTTATTCTGCAGTACCAGCGTTGCATTGTTGAGTATATCTATCCTGGTTGCTGAAGTAAGTGAATCTGTTCCCGGTAAAACGGTGAAGCTTAAGGCAGCGGTTCCGTCGCCTACAACCACCCTGGACGAATTGCCCGCACCGGTAACATCCCACACACCTGAATAGGATGCATTGGCCTGGTTAACGATGTTGAATAACTGGTATGCGCTGGTAAAATCTGCAGGTGATGGCCCGGCGCCATTGAGCGTAGTGCTCCATGTACCCGTATTCGTTAGTCCCAGGTTTGCCTTGGTATTGTAATAATTCTGGTAAACGCCACCGGTTACATTTACAACAGCAGGGCTGGAAGCACCTCCGCCGCTATTCGTTACCGTTCCTGCCAATGCACCTTGCGGAGCCGTGGCACTGATGCGCACATAAATTGGAGTTGATGACAGGGTAGCTCCGGTAAAAGGCACATTGATGCTTGTAGCATATCCCGACCCGCTGCTGAGCGAAACTTCCAGGTTGGCTGAAGCGGCAACTGTTATATTTCCGGGGAAACCGGTAAGGTTACTGCCCGATAAGTTAAACGTAAGCGGTGATGATGCAACGCCCGCATTGGTTGTTAGATTAGTAATAGCAGGGCCGGCAGACAGGATCGGGCCGATGGCTCCGCAGATATTTGTTGCCGATGCTGAATTCCTTGGTACCGGGTTTGTAACCACATCAAAATCGGTGAGGTTATTGTCAGTATCCTGGCACCCGTTAATTTTTCGTATAGCCCCGGTCGTTATACTTAGTGCCGGTACCGCAGCGCCGCCTTCCGCATTATTGGCCGTGCCCCATGAAACCAGGTCAATGATGGCTGCAACCGGTAAAGAACATGGCGTGGCAGTGGCGCCACAACCAAGTCCGGTTACCATGTTTACCAGAGCAATTTTTCCATTGGTGCCACCCAGGTTCAGGTTGGCAGATATGAAGTCTGGCGTTACCGGCAGATCTGCCCCTTGCCCACCGGCTGATCCTGCCTGTAAAAGCAGGTAGCCACCTGCCGGAATGGTTGTGTTTGCCTGGAACCCGTAAATCTGTGTAGCTGAACTTCCGAAATTACCGGTAGCAGATCCGTATTGTAATGAAAAACTGCTGATATCCTGTGTTACGGCACTTATATTGTGTAATTCAATATAATCATATTTATATGTTACCCCGGCTGTTCCGGAACCTCCTCCCGGGTATACCTGGCTGATTACAACGGTTGTTGACTGGCTGTTTGCTGTAAATTGAATGAACAGCAACAGGATGGAAAATAACTTTTTCATACAGCAAAAGTTTAGTAACCAAAGTTACTTGATTTTTTGCTGCTGATGATTTTTGAAACCAGATTATTAGCTTGTAATGGCTTATCAGTTAACCTTTTTTAGCAAGGTGATATATACCGGGAAATGGTCGCTGTACCCGTAATTATAGGTTGTACCATCCCAGGTTCTTTTGGCATAACCTTTCCATTTGCCGGTTTGCTGCACCAGGAATTCCCTGTTGAAGATTTTTGCATTGTGATAGTGATATCCGCTTTGCGTTTTATCGAGCCAGGCCTGAGAAATGATTATCTGATCAAATAGCCCCCATGCATCCTGGTAAGCCATTGTGCCGATGCCTTTCTTGTAAAAATCAAGCCAGGGGTTATATAATCCCAATTCTTTCACTTCTTTAATTTTTCCTTTGGCGCCAAGGGTTTTGGTTATGCTTGGGCTAACCGGGTCGTCGTTAAGGTCGCCCATGATAGCTATTTTGGAAGAAGGGTTGATGGCCATCAGGGAATCTACTACACGTTTGTTTACCGCTGCTGCTGCTGCCCTGGCTGGTATGGAACGTTCTTCACCACCTGAACGGGAAGGCCAGTGGTTTACCATTACATGTATGGTATCGCCATCCATTATTCCTTTTACATACAATACATCCCTGGTAAAATAAGAATCCTTTGATCCGCCGGGAAGTTTTACAAATAATGGGGCACTGTATAATGGGGTGAAATATTTGGGGTTATAAAGCAACCCCACATCAACGCCCCTAACATCCGGCGAATTGTAATGAACAATTTTCCATTTTCTGGCCACCAGGCTTTTATGATTAACCAGCGCATGAAGTACCGTATCATTTTCTATTTCTGCCACACCCAGGATGGCTAATCCGTCGGGGTTTACTTCTGTTCCCATCTGTGAAACCACTTCTGCCAAACGGTTGACTTTGTCTAAAAAAACACGGGTATCATAATGACGCTGGCTGTTGGGAAGGAATTCTTCATCATCAATGTTGGGGTTGTTGATGGTGTCGTAAAAATTCTCCAGGTTATAAAAACCGATCAGGCTGGGTTTAAACAGGCTTTTTTGTGCATAACTGTTTGATAGTGTAATAATTACAAGAGCAATCAATAAGAATATTCTGTTCATGTTATTTTTTAGATAAGCAACAAAGGTATTCAACTGCCAATTAATATTATTGTTTTCAGAATAATAATATGTTATTAATGATTTTTTAGCTGAAAAGAGCAGTTTATGTAATACATTTGCAGTCTTTTTTAACAATTTAATTATGACACCAAAACCAAAACTTTGTTTGCTTGTGTTTGTGCTATCCGGGTTTTTCATTACCGGGGCTTTTGCACAGGTAAAAGACACACTGCCTGTGAGAGACAGTATTTTAGAATCATTGAAGGATAACCTGCTGGACAATATCCCGGTAATTTCCATAGATGAAAATGACGGGCAGGATGGAAGTGCACAGAACATTTCCTCGCAGCTAAGTGCAGGCCGTGACCCTTTTTTAAATGCCGCTACTTTTAAATTCAGTGCCGTACGTTTTCGTATCAGGGGATATGATGCCGACCAGTTTGGAACATATATCAACGGTGTGCCAATGGAAAACCTGGATAACGGGTTTACACCATTTGGCCAGTGGGGCGGTTTGAACGATGTGTTACGTAACCGCGAAACGACCATCGGAATGGACCCTACCACGTTCGCATTCGGGGAAATGGGCGGTTTGACAAATTTTGATACCCGCGCCTCACGCCAGCGCAAACAAACCAGTTTCAATTATGCGTTATCTAACCGGAATTATGTGCACAGACTGATGCTCACGCATTCTACCGGTTTAAATAAGAAAGGATGGGCGTTTACAATTTCCGGTTCACGCAGGTGGGCTGATGAAGGATTTGCTGACGGTACTTATTATAACGGATGGTCGTTCTTTGGAGCAGTTGATAAGCGTTTTAACGACAGGCACCTGTTATCTTTTGTTGCCTTTGCCACGCCAACTGAAAACGGCCGCCAGGGTTCATCTGTCCAGGAAATGATTGATATTGCCGGCAACAATTTTTACAATCCTTTCTGGGGATACCAGAATGGTAAAAAAAGAAATGCAAGTGTGGCTAAATCTTTCCAGCCAATAGGAATCCTTACACACGACTGGAAAATTTCGGATAAAACAACATTGGTTACCGCAGGGTCTTTCAGTTTCGGCAAAAGGAGCCTCTCGGGGCTGGACTGGTATAATGCAGCCGACCCAAGGCCGGATTATTACCGTTATTTACCAAGCTATCAGCTGGACCCGGCCTATGCCGCCCAGATGTGGGATGAAATGAAGAGCGATGTAAACAAGCGCCAGATCAACTGGGATGCTTTATATAATACGAATTATGCCTCTTACGAATCCGTTTATAATGCAAACGGAATTCAGGGTAATACGGTTTCCGGAAGAAGGTCGCATTATATCCTGGAAGACAGGGTGGTAAAAACAACCAAGTATAATTTCAATTCCACCCTTAACAGTACCATTTCTGAACATGTGATTGTAAGTGCCGGTATCACATACCAGGCTCAGGTAAATAATTACTATAAAGAAATTGATGACCTGCTGGGAGGTGATTTTTATGTAGATATTAACCAGTTTGCTGAAAGGGATTTCCCAACCAACCCGGATGCAGGCCAGAATGATATCAACCGTCCTAACCGTATCCTTTATGAGGGTGATAAATTTGGTTATGACTATGATATTAATATCAAGAAAGGATCAGCCTGGTTACAGGGTGTTTTCAAGTTCCGTAAAATTGATGTGTTCATAGCCACTGAAAATTCATTTACCAACTTTTTCCGTAAAGGAAATGTGAGGCCGGGACTGTTCAAGGATGATTCTTATGGAAAATCAACTACACACAGCTTCTTCAATTCTTCCATCAAGGGTGGTATTACGTATAAGATAGATGGCCGTAACTATATTTTCGCGAACGGTTCTTATGCATCCAGGGCACCTTTCTTTGAAAATGCATACCTGGCACCAAGGACCCGCGATTTCGTACAGGGCGACCTGAAATCTGAAGAAGTGGGTTCCATAGAAGCGGGCTATGTGATGAATGCTCCTAAGCTGAAGTTAAGGGCAACCGGTTATTATACACAGTTCAAAAACCAACTGAATGTAATTACTTTTTATAATGACGAATTCAGGAATTTTGTAAACTACGCCATCAGTAATATCGGCCGGGTTCATACCGGCGTTGAGTTTGGTGCCGAAGCAAAGGTATACAGGGGCCTGAGTGTGAATGCTGCTGCTGCTGTAGGAAAGTATTTTTACAACACCCGCCAGTTGGCAACAGTTACGGCTGATAACAGTTCGCAATTATTGTCAGTTAATGATGTGGTGTATTCCAAAAACTTCTATGTTCCTACACCTCAAAATGCATATACCATCGGTTTAGATTACAGGTCTCCCCAGTTCTGGTTCATCAATGTTAATTTCAATTTCTTCGACAGGATGTATCTTGATTTTAACCCGGTACGCAGAACAGAAGCTGCGTCAAGCGGTGTGGAAGAAGGTTCTGCATTATGGCATGATATCATAGACCAGAAAAGGCTGGACAACCAGTATACGCTGGATGCGTTTGCCGGATATTCCTGGATGATGAACAGGAAGTTTAAATCAATGAAGAAAAGGACATACCTTGTTTTCAATGTTGGCGTGAACAATATTCTGGATAACAGGAATATCGTTTCCGGAGGGTTTGAACAGCTCCGTTTCGACTTTGCAGAAAAAAATACCAATAAATTCCAGGACAGGAAATTCTTTGCATACGGCATCAATTATTTTGCCAGCATCGGGTTAAGGTTCTAAAAAAAATATTTAAACTTTTTAAAAAATACATTATGAACAAGATTTTTAAATTATTTACAGCTGTTGCCCTTATCGCATTCATGGGTACATTCAGTGCATGTAAAAAAAGCTTTGATAACCCACCCGGCGCTGCAGATCCGGCAATTGTTGCCAATACATCCATCCAGCAACTGAAAGCGTTGCACACGGTGGCTGGCGCTTATGATGTGATAACTTCAGACATAATTATTTCTGGTGTGGTGGTTGCCGATGATAAAAGCGGTAACCTGTATAAGCAATTGTTCATTCAGGATTCTACCGGTGGCTTGCAGATTTTACTGGATGCAAACAGTTTATACGGAACGTACCCGGTTGGGCGCAGGATATTCATTAAATGTAACGGCCTTTGCATCAGCGATTATAACGGTTTGATGGCTCTTGGCGTTAAAGCAACCGTTGCAGGACTGCCATCACAGGAAGGTATTCCGGGAAACCTCATCAGCAATTATGTAATCGGCGGTTCTTTGAATAACCCGGTTGTACCAAAGGTTGTAACCGTTTCTCAACTGGGAACCAATATGCAGAACCCTTACCTGGGTACGCTTATCCAGCTTGATGGTTTTGCATTTACTGTTCCTACAGGTACTTATTCTGACACATCAGCATACAAAAGCACAGTTAACCGCGATATCAAGAACTGCAGCAACAATACCATTATCGTACGTACCAGTGCCTATGCAAATTTTGCCGCACAACCAGTGGCAACAGGCCGCGGAACTATCCTGGCTATTTACACAACCTTTGGTACCACCAAGCAATTGCTGGTAAGGGATACAACAGATATCAGGTTCACCGACCCTTATGCCTGTCCGTTACCTCCCGGTACTTTATTGTCTGAAGACTTTGAATCAATCGGCGCCAATAACCTTACCCTGAATATTCCGGGTTGGAAAAATATTGGAGAAGTGGGGAATATACCATACCAGAATGCTGTTTTCGGACCGGTAAAATGTGCAAAAGTATCTGCTTTCAGCACAGGAGCCGCAAACGTTTCAAGCTGGCTTATTTCACCGGCGGTAAGCCTGGCAGGAGCTGTTACACCAAAACTAACATTTACAACTGCCGGCGGTTTCAATGTGGGTGCTACCACTTTCAAAGTATTTGTTTCAACTGATTATAATGGTGGCAATACTCCATCTACAGCTACATGGACCCAGTTACCGGCTACCATTGCTACCGCTCCTGCTTCCGGTTTCGGTTCATTTGTTGGTTCAGGAAATGTTGACCTGTCTGCTTACAACAACCAGACGGTTTACATTGGTTTCCGTTACGACGGAGGTGATCCGGGCAGAACAACAACCTATGAACTGGATGATGTAAAAGTGATGAAGAACTAGTGCTCACTAAATAATACAAACAGGGAAACAGTAAGCGCCCGTTCTAAAAAACCAGGGTACTTACTGTTTCTTTTAATAAAGAAATTTAAAAATGCTACAATGAAAAAATTATTTACACTTCTCTTTGTCATTGCTTCTTTTATGGCTTATTCGCAATCAACAACCATTGTGATCAGCCAGGTTTATGGTGGCGGTGGCGGAAGTACCGGTACTTACCTGCACGATTATGTGGAATTACATAACGTTAGCGGTACCGCGCAGTCGTTAACCGGTTTTTCCATCCAGTATGGTTCTGCAACCGGTAATTTCGGTTCAACAGCTTCTAACGTGTATGCATTTCCTGCCGGCACAACCATGGCACCGGGTTCATACCTGCTTATCCAGTGCAGTGCGGCTGGAAGCGCCGGGGCGGCTTTGCCGGTAACCCCGGATATCATTACCGGAAACCTGTCGATGAGCGGTTCTAATGGAAAAGTTGTTCTTACAAACCAGGCAGCCGCACTGGGATGTGGCGCTACTGCTACTTCCTGTACGCTGCCTTCAGCAACCATTATTGACCTGGTTGCTTATGGAACAGCCAATAACGCAGAAGGTGGCGTTTCTGTAAATAACGGTACAGCCTTTACCACCACGCAAGGTTCAGTAAGGAAGAATAACGGATGTACGGATACGGATAACAACAATGCTGATTTTGATGTGGTTACTGCACCGGTTCCCCGTAACAGCGCTTCTCCGGTTTTCAACTGCGGAGCGCTCCCGCCTGCATTAATTGTAACGGGAACAATCAATGATTTCGGCAATGTTTTCATCGGTTCAACATCTGCATCTCAAACATATAATATATCCGGAACCGACCTTACCGGCGCACCCGGAAACATAACAGTTTCTGCACCATCAGCAGATTTCCAGGTATCAAATGATAACACTACCTGGGGAGCAACAACAACCATTGCTTACACGTCTGCTACACTGGCCGCTACGCCTGTTTGGGTGAGGTTTTCTCCGCAATCTGCCGGGTTAAAAACAGGTGATGTAACCAATGCCGGTGGCGGCGCTTCCGTTACAGTGGCTGTTAGCGGCAACGGGGAAACACCGTTAACGCCTGTTTTATCAGCAACCACCCTAAATGCATTTGGTGATGTTTGCCTTAATACAACAGCAGGCTCCAACTCATTCAATATTACAGGTATTAACCTCACAACAGCGGATGTTACCGTAGGCCCGCTGGCAGGTTTTACCTTTTCTACCACTGCCGGTGGAACATATACTGCATCGCTTACCCTGACACAACCGGGAGGAAGTTTTTCACAGGAAGTATTTGTGAATTTTACGCCAGTTGCCATGCAATCCTATAACGGAGATATCCAGGTAGCAGGTGGTGGCGCAACTGCTATCAATGTGGCTGCTTCAGGAGCAGGTGCAGACAACCCGCCAACTGTAAGTACAGGTACTGCAGGTTCAATAACCGTTACCAGTGCCGTTGCCAATGGTACTATTCCATCAACAGGTTGTTCAGCAGTTACCGCCTATGGCATTGAGTATAGCCTTACTGCCGGTTTTACAAACGGAACCGGAACACAGGTTGCTTCTACAAACCTGGCTGCAGGTTCATATTCATCTGACCTTACCGGCCTGGTTCCTGCTACAACTTATTATTATAAGGCATACGCTACCAATAACGGGGGAACTGCTTACGGGAATGAACAATCATTTACTACGGCATCTCCTGTAATTACTGCTTCTGCACTGGCCGATTTTGGCGGCATTTGTATCAATACCACTTCAGCTGCCGCATCATTCACTATTACCAGTACTTACCTGAATAATAGCAATGTGAATGTTGGCCCGCTGGCAGGGTATAGTTTTTCAACCTCTGCTAACGGAACATACGCGGCATCATTAAGTTTGGTGCACCCAGTAGGACCATACAGCCAGGAAATATTTGTAAAATTCAGCCCGGTTGCCATCCAGTTCTACAACGGAAATATTCCGGTTAGTGGCGGAGGAGCCAATGCCATCAATGTACAGGCCAGGGGTTCCGGAAATAATGCTGCACCAACGGTAATTACCGGCTCAGCGGCACTATTATCGCCCAACAGCGTAACATTAAACGGTACCATTTCAAACCCCGGTTGTACACCTGCCATTACGTATGGAATTGAATACAGCGGTATCAATGGGTTTATCCCAGGCTTTGGTACCAAAGTACGCAAACTGGATATACCAACCACCGATTATTCTGTAACATTGAATAACCTGGTACACGGTAACACATATTATTACAGGGCATATGCTTCAAATGACGGTGGTATCAGTTATGGTGCACAGGAATCATTTACCACAGATACCATTCCTTCCGGCCTGGTTATCTATTCATCTCCGATTGTCCGTGGCGGTAATCTGCACTACACATTAGACAATGTGAAACCGGCTCACTACCAGGTGAAGATAATCAACAGCATCGGCCAGTTGGTATACCAGCGTGAACTGATCCTGCAGGTTAATTTTATTGATGACAATTTCAGGCTGCCTGGAAATATTGGCAGGGGTTTATACACGTTGCAGGTATATAACTATGAATTTAAAGCAAGTAAGCAATTCTTTGTAGAATAATACAAAACAGGATGTTTTATGATGGGGCCTATGATACAGGCCCCATCTTTATTATAACTGAATTTTATTCATGATTATACCCGGTAAATGCTGGAATTGGTTGATAAAAATGCCAAAATGACCAGCCATTGACTATGGTAGGTTTTTTGTAGCAGGATACACGTAAAATCAAAATTAAAGATTATGCAAAAAGGCAGTATACGCGTACAAACGGAAAACATATTTCCTATCATTAAGAAATTCCTTTACAGCGAACATGACATTTTTATCAGGGAACTGGTTAGTAATGCGGTGGATGCTACCCAAAAACTGAAAACACTTTCATCTATTGGGGAAGCAAAAGGCGAATTGGGCGATCTGAGGATAGATGTTAGCATAGATATGGAAAAAGGCACACTTACCATTTCCGATAACGGTGTTGGTATGACGGCTGAGGAAGTTGATAAATATATTAACCAGGTGGCATTCAGTGGGGCAGAAGAATTTTTGGATAAGTATAAAGGGCAGAATGAAAACAATATCATCGGGCATTTCGGGCTTGGATTCTACAGTTCATTCATGGTAAGTGAAAAAGTGGAGATTTTCACAAAAAGTTATAAGGAAGATTCAAAAGCGGTAAGGTGGGAGTGTGATGGCAGCCCCGAATATATCCTGGAAGAAGCAGATAGGAAAGAAAGGGGCACTTCCATCGTTCTGTACCTGAACAGTGAAAGCAAGGAATTCCTGGATGAATACCGCGTAGGCAATGTGCTGGAGAAGTTCTGTAAATTCCTGCCCGTTCCGGTTTACTTTCCAAAAGGAACAGATACTGAACAGAAGCAGATCAATAATACTTCACCTGCCTGGACTAAAAAGCCATCTGAACTAACAACAGAAGATTACCAGGCATTCTATAAGGAACTGTACCCGTTTGGTGAAGCGCCTTTGTTTTGGATACACCTGAATGTGGATTACCCGTTCAACCTTACCGGTATCCTGTACTTCCCCAAAATAAAACAGAGTTACGAGATCCAGAAAGACAAAATACAGTTATACAGCAACCAGGTTTTTGTAACGGATGAGGTTAAAGACATTGTACCTGAATTCCTGATGTTGCTGCACGGTGTAATTGACAGCCCGGATATACCGTTGAACGTTAGCCGCAGTTACCTGCAGGGCGATCCCAATGTTAAGAAGATAAACGCCCACATCACCAAAAAAGTGGCGGATAAACTGGAAGAGATATTTAATACAGACAGGAAATCGTTTGAAGAGAAATGGGAGAGCCTTGGCCTTTTTGTGAAGTATGGTATGATGACTGACGATAAATTCCTTGATAAGGCCAATAAGTTCTTCGTGATGGAAGATACAGACGGCAAGTTTTATACCAGGGATGAGTATAGCGAAGCCACGCAGGCGCTGCAGAAGAACAAAGATGGCAAGCAGGTGATATTATATACTACCCAGCCGGTGCTGCAGGATACGTTCATACAGCAGGCCAAAGCAAAAGGCTATGTAGTTGTAAAAATGGAAACGCTGGTAGATGCTGCGTTCATCAACACGGTGGAAATGAAATGGCAGGATGTAATTTTCACAAGGGTTGACTCAGACATTGCGGATAACCTGGTTGATAAATCAGAGGCTACAGAAAGTGTACTGAGCAAAGAAGAATCAGAAAAATTAAAGTCATTGTTTGATAAGCCGATGGAAGGGCTGAACCTGCATGTGGAAGTAAAGGGTTTGAGTGCGGATGCATTGCCTGTTACAGCCACCAGGCCGGAGCAGATGCGCCGTATGAAAGACATGGCAGCTATGGGAGGCGGAATGGCCGCCTGGTATGCCCAGATGCCCGATGAAGTGAACCTGACCATCAACGGGAACCATCCTGTATTCCGTGGAATACTTACTGAAACGGAAACTGCCAGGCAGGAAAAACTGGTAAAGAACCTGTCGGACCTGGCTTTACTTTCGCAGGGATTATTAACGGGAAACAACCTCACCAGTTTTATCAACAGGAGTGTTGAACTGATGGATGCCGGAACAGAAAAGTAAACGGTAAGAAAATATTGCAGATAACCACAGCCTGCCGTATGAACCAGAAGTGTTTACCGGCAGGTTTTTTATTCACTTAATTTGAGGTCGTACACCTGTAACTGCAGCGACGTGGAGCCATTCCATTCATTTTCATCGATGGCAAATACGATGTCTACCGGTTTTCCTTCCTTCAGCAGGTTGAATTTATGAGACAGGTTGAACCCGATACCGTTCAGGGTTGTATTATCCTGTTTAACGGAAAAGCGTACATGCTTTTCCTTGAGGATTTTGGAATAGCCGGAATCTGTCACGTTTTTTGCAATGAACAGGGGGCGCATATTTTCAGGGCCGAATGGTTCCATCTGTAACAGTATATTATGGAAGCCGGTCGATATTTCCGGAAAGCGGATTTCGGCATCTATAATAATTTCGGGTATCAGTAACCGTTCATCTATCGTTTCTGAAACCACTGCATCAAACTTATCCCGGAAGGCTTCCACGTTTTCAGGCATCATGGAAAGGCCGGCGGCGGCAAAATGGCCTCCATAGGCAACGAGGTGTTCGCGGCAGGCATATATGGCTTCGTACAGGTTAAATCCCGAAACACTGCGGGCACTCCCGGCCACCAGGTCGCCGCTTTTTGTAAGTACAACGGTTGGCCGGTGGTAATGTTCAATCAGCCGGGAAGCCACGATGCCCACCACGCCTTTGTGCCAGTTTTCATTATACACTACGGATGATTTGCTGTTCAGCATCCTGTTGTCGGCCCTGATTATTTCCAGCGCTTCATGGGTGATGCTGCTGTCGGCTTCTTTGCGTTCGCTGTTATCTGCATGAAGCATTTCGGCAAATTCCATGGCTTTTTCCGGATCTTTTTCTATGAACAGCTGAACGGCTTTTTTTGCATCATCCATCCTGCCGGCAGCATTCACCCTCGGTGCAATTACAAAAACCACATTGGTGATGCTGAGTTGTTTTTTGATGTTGCCCAGTTCTATCAATGCCCTGATGCCGGGTATTGGGTTTGTATTGATTTTTATGAGGCCATGGTATGCGAGTATCCTGTTTTCGCCGGTCATTGGAACAATATCGGCAGCAATGGCAGTAGCAACCAGGTCAAGGTAACAATGATAGGTTTCATCAGGCATGGAATAATGCGATGCCAGGGCAGTCATGAGTTTGAAACCTACCCCGCAACCGCATAATTCCTTATACGGATACGGGCAGTCTGCCTGTTTTGGGTTGAGGATGGCAACCGCTTCGGGTATTACCTTGTCCGGAAGGTGATGGTCGCACACGATAAAATCAATACCTAACGTTTTGGCATACCCGATAAGTTCAACAGACTTGATGCCGCAATCGAGGCTGATGACCAGGCTGAAACCGTTGTCTTTGGCAAAATCAATACCCGCTTTGCTTATGCCATATCCTTCGCGGTACCGGTGCGGGATATAATAATCAGTAAATGCCGTGTCGTATATACCGGTGATGAACTGGTAG
>CALKVC010000107.1 GCA_937996595.1 uncultured Chitinophagaceae bacterium | reverse complement strand
GCGAAGACACTCTTTCCCTACACGACGCTCTTCCGATCTTACTGAACACGGCTACGCATTCACCAACCATTACAAAGTTGATCCCAGGCTGGGAGGCGATAAAGCATACCGGGAACTAATAGACGCAGTTCATGGAAAAGGCATGAAGATCATACAGGATGCCGTGTATAACCATGTTGGGCTTTATCATCATACCGTACAGGACCCGCCGATGAAAGACTGGCTGAACCAATGGGATACGTATACAAACACCCATTATAAAGACCAGGTGTTGTTTGACCCGTATGCCAGCAAAATGGAAATGAAACAAATGAGTGATGGATGGTTCACCAGAGAAATGCCCGATATGAACCAGCATAACCCCTATGTAGCCAATTTCCTGATTCAGCATGCTTTATGGACGGTGGAAGAGTTTGGCATAGACGGGTGGAGAATTGATACTTATGCATACAATGACCTCAATTTCATGAACAGGTGTAATAAGGCACTTGTTGATGAATTCCCCAAACTAACCATGTTTGGCGAAACCTGGGTGCACGGCGTACCTAATCAAAGCTATTTCACTGAAAACAATTATAATACTTCTTTCAAAAGCAACCTGCAGGCAGCCACTGATTTTCAAACCCTCTGGGCTATAACTGACGCCATGACGAAAGACTTTGGCTGGACGGAAGGCATTACCCGTCTGTATACTACCCTCGCACAGGATTTTGTTTATAAGGATCCAACCCGTAATGTGATCTTCCTGGATAACCACGACATTTCCAGGTTTTATTCCATCGTGGGAGAAAATATGGATAAATACCTGTCATCCATTTCATGGTTGCTAACCTGCAGGGGCATACCGCAATTGTATTATGGTAATGAGATTGCCACCCCGGGTGTTACCAGCCCCAACGACGGGTATGTTCGTTTAGACTTTCCCGGTGGATGGAAAAATGATCCTGCAAACAAATTTACCATACAAGGCAGAACACAGCAGGACCAGGCCATTTACCAGCACTTGGCCACACTGGCCAATTTCAGGAAAACATCGCCTGCATTAACCACCGGTAAATTCATGCAGTTTTTTCCGGTGGATGGCATTTATGTATATTTCAGGTACAATGAAAAACAAACCATCATGGTTGTGATGAATACTGCTAAAGAAGAGAAAACAATCAACTTGGAAAAATATAAGGAAAGAACCGGCAGTTTTACAGGATACAGGGATGTAATCACTAATACAACCGGTAAACTGGAAGCATTTAAACTGGGCTCATATAAAACGGTTGTATATGAATTGATGAAATGATTACAGGTTATGGATTGGTATTGTATGTAACCTTATCAAAATTTTAAACGAAATTACCTGATGAAAAAGATATTCATGTTCCTGCTCATAATATTCTTTTGGAACCTGCTGCATGCACAACTTCCATTTTACCGTTATCCCGTTTACAAGGGGAATGATCTCGGTCTCGTATACACGAAGTTGGCTTCCCAGTTCAGGATTTGGAGCCCGCCTGCACAGGCAGCCCAATTGTTGCTGTATAAGCAGGGGGATGGGGGAGAAGCCTTCAAGACCATCAACCTGAAGAAAGCTGCCGGCGGCACCTGGGTTGCAAAAGTGGATGGCGACCAGCGGGGGATTTTTTATACGTTCAGGATTAAAGTGAACGACAAATGGAACAATGATGTGCCCGATCCTTATGCAAAGACAACCGGCATCAACGGTAAACGTGCCATGGTGGTTGACCTGGAGGAAACCAATCCTGCCGGCTGGTCGGTAGATAAAAGCCCGGCGTTCTCAGCTTTACAAAAACCCACCGATGCCGTCATTTATGAACTGCATATCAGGGATGCAAGCATAGCTGATAATTCCGGGATAACCCATAAAGGGAAATTTTTGGGATTGGCCGAAACCGGCACCAAAAGCGCAGATGGCCTGTCAACCGGTATAGACCATATAAAAGAATTGGGCGTTACGCATGTTCACCTGCTGCCATTTTACGATTATAATTCAGTGGATGAAAGCATGCCAGATAAAAAGCAATACAACTGGGGATATGACCCATTGAACTATAATGTACCGGAAGGAAGCTATAGCAGCAATCCGGCTGATGGCGTTACCCGTATCAGGGAATTGAAGCAGATGATACAAGCCATGCACAAGAAAGGGCTGCGGGTTATCATGGACGCTGTGTACAACCACACGGCACTTACCGCCGATTCTTATTTCAACCAACTGGTGCCCGGTTATTATTACCGCCAGCGGAAAGACGGTAGCTTTTCCGATGCTACAGCATGTGGCAATGAAACAGCGAGTGAAAGGCCCATGATGCGCAAATTCATGCTGGAAAGTGTGCTGTACTGGGTGAAGGAATATCATATTGACGGCTTCCGGTTCGACCTGATGGGTGTTCACGATATAGAAACCATGAATATGATATCGGATGCATTGCATAAGATTAAACCTGATATCATCTTATACGGCGAAGGCTGGACGGCCGGCGAATCGCCCCTGCCGGATTCATTGAGGGCCTTGAAGAAGAATGCACATAAACTCCGCAATATTGCCGTTTTCAGCGACGATATCCGCGACGGAATTAAAGGAAGCGTATTTGATATAAAAGACAGGGGTTTTGCCACCGGTAAGCCCGGCACAGAAGAATCGGTAAAATTCGGCATCGTTGCCGCCGGCCTGCATCCGCAGGTTGATTACAGTAAAGTGAATTATTCAAAAGCTCCTTATACATCAGCACCATGGAATGTGATCAGCTATTGTGAATGCCATGATAATAATACATTATGGGACAAGATCAGCTTATCCTGCCCTGAATTACCCGAAGCTGACAGGAAAAAAATGCATAAGTTGGCACTAACCATTGTGCTAACATCACAGGGAATACCTTTCCTGCATGCAGGGTCTGAATTTTTACGCAACAAACAAGGCGTTGAAAATTCATATAAAAGCAGCGACAGTATCAATGAACTGAACTGGGGCCTGAAAAAAGAGCATATAGGATTAGTTAATCATATTCAGAAATTACTGAAAATGCGCAAAGACCATCCGGCATTCAGGATGATTACAGCAGACCAGGTTAGCCGTAATATAGTATTTGACAATAAAGCACCACAGGGAACCATCATCTACAGCATTGACGGAAAAGCCATGAATGATAGCTGGAAACGAATATGGATTGCTTTCAACGGTTCTGATACCGAAAAAAATGTTGGGTTACCATCCGGGAACTGGAAAACAGCCATCAATACGGAAGGGGATGAACCACTTCATGGTGGTCATATGCACCTGAAAAAGTACAGTGCCATCGTGTTGTACGAGGAATAGGAATTCAACAAAAGATATAACAAAAAAAGGATAAGCTTTACACTTATCCTTTTTTTGTTGGGTTACCAGGATTCGAACCTAGACAGACAGAATCAAAATCTGTAGTGCTACCGTTACACCATAACCCAAACTTTCCCCTGTTTTATAAGGGAGTGCAAAAATAAGGGTTGTGAAAAAATGTGCCAAAAGAATTTTTTAAAGATTAGAAAATGTGCTTAGCACAATATTCCATGTATCCGGTAATGCAGAAAAGGGAATATCGAACAAGGAATAAGGAATATTGAACAAGGAACAAGGAATGTAGAACAAGGAACAAGGAATGTAGAACAAGGAACAAGGAATGTAGAACAAGGAGTTTTAATCCGGGTTCATCTACCTCAAACTTCAAACCTCAAACCTCAAACCACAAACCTCAAACTACTTCCTCATCTTCCTTCTCCTTCAACCCTTTAATAAGATCAAGTGCTTCTGCCACCACATCGCACATGATGGTAATCAATGAGCCGGGTTTGGCATTGTTGTAAGCATGCATGATGGCTTCTTTTTCATTGTAGATGATATTGATCGGTATTTCTTTGGTCTTTGTTTCTGTAATCCCTTCCACCAATAGGTTTACAATTTCTTCAGCCGTGCGGCCACGGAGGTTTTTGTCCTGCCTGATGATGATCTCATCAAAATGCCTGCCGGATATCCTGCCAAGTTCCTTTATATCTTCATCCCGCCGGTCGCCTGTGCCACTAATGATTCCCACTTTGGGTTCTCCATCCAGCTTACTTACAAAATCGCATAACAGTTCCAGTCCGGCCGGGTTATGGGCAAAATCAACCAGGAACTGAAAATGTTTAAACTGGAAAAGGTTCAGCCGGCCCGGTGTTTGGGTGGCTGATGGGATAAAGGTTTGCAATGCCAGCCTGATATCTTCAATGGCAATATTGCGCCAGAAATAGGTGCTTAAAACGGCAGGAAGGCAATTCATGATATTATGCAGAGCTTTTCCGCCATAAGTGATAGGAACTTCTGCAACCCTGATTACCCTTATTTTCCAGGTACCCTTCATGATGGTAATGTACCCGTTTTCGTATACAGATGCATAACCGCCTGCTTTGGTATGTTCTTTTATCCTGGGATTGTTTTCATCCATGCTGAACAGGGCAACATTACAGTGCAGGCCTTTCTGCATAGCAAATACGAGGTCGTCGTCGGCATTCAGGATGGCATACCCATGTTTGAATACGGTTTCCGGCACTACCGCTTTCACTTTTGCCATTTGTTCCATGGAATCAATGCCGCCCAGCCCGATATGGTCGGAACTTACATTGGTTACAATAGCCACATCGCAGTTGCGGAAAGCCAACCCGCTTTTAAGGATACCACCGCGGGCACATTCCAGTACGGCAAAATCAACGGTTGGATCCTTCAGTACAAATTGGGAGGAAAGCGGCCCGGTGCAGTCGCCTTTCATCATCAGTTGGTTTTGGATATATACCCCGTCACTGGTAGTATAACCAACTTTATAACCTGCTGTTTTTGCAATATGCGCCGTTAGCCTTGTCGTGGTGGTTTTACCGTTAGTTCCGGTGATGGCGATGATGGGGATGGTGCCGGCACTGCCTTTGGGGAACAGCATATCCACTACAGGTTCGGCCACGTTACGCGGAAGTCCTTCGGAAGGATCAATATGCATCCTGAAACCCGGCGCTGCATTCACTTCCAGTATGGCGCCGCCGTTTTCGGTAACGGGTGTACGAAGATCTGTAGCCATGATATCGATGCCGCAAATGTCGAGCCCGATGATCTTTGCAATACGTTCACACATCATGATATTGGCCGGATGCACTTCATCCGTTACGTCGGTGCTGGTACCGCCGGTAGACAGGTTGGCGGTAGGTTTTAAAAGCACCAGTTCGCCCCGGGCCGGAACCGTATCAAGGGTATATCCCTTATCGTCAAGCATTTTCTGCGTAAACTGGTCAATGGTTATCTGGGTAAGCACTTTTTCGTGGCCGTAACCCCTGCGCGGGTCCTTATTGGTTTCATCAATTAATTGCCGGATGGTCATGCTTCCGTTTCCGGTAACGGCTGCCGGTGTTCTTAAAGCTGCACAAATGAACTTATAGTCAATTACCAGTATCCTGAAATCGAAACCGGTGATATATTTTTCAACGATCACGCTTCTGCCGTACTGTTTGGCGGCAGCAAAGGCAACCAGTGCCTGGTCCCAGTTGGTAATATTGGTGGTGTTTCCCTTACCATGGTTGCCATCAATAGGTTTAATAACTATGGGGTAACCGATCCTCCTGATGGCATCTTTCAGGCCTTCTTCTGTTCTTATAACATCGCCTTTGGGAACCGGTATTTCAGCCGCACCCAGCAGGTTTTTGGTTTCTTCTTTGTCGCAGGCTATGTCTACGGCAATATTTCCCGTGGTGCTGGCAATGGTGGCGCGGATCCTTTTCTGGTGCACACCATAACCCAGTTGAACCAGTGAATGTTTGTTGAGCCTGATATATGGGATGCCTCTTTTTGCAGCTTCATCTACAATACAGCCCGTACTTGGACCTAAACGGGTATCTTCCCTTATTTCCCTCAGGTTCTGGATGTCTTCATCCAAATTGTACGGCTCTTCAAATATAAGTGCATGGGCAATGCGAACGGCTGCTTTTGCGGCGTACACACCTGCATCTTCTTCCATATAACTGAAGCACACATAATATTCACCTTCCTTACCGGTTCCGCGGGTTCTGCCAAAACCTGTATCCATGCCGGCCAGGGTTTGTATTTCCAGGGCGATATGTTCTATCACATGGCCCATCCAGGTGCCTTCATCAACCCTTTCAAAGAAACCGCCTCTTGTACCAACACTGCAGCGGTGTTCTATAAGAGAGGGGATCATGGCTTCCAGGCGTTCGCGAAAACCCGGGATGGCATTGGTGGGCATTTGTTCTTTTTCTTCCAGGTCAAGTTTCATCTGTATCAGCCTGGTACGGTTTACGCTCCAGTAATTAGGGCCTTTCAGTACTTTAATCTCTACGATATTCATTGCTGTTTTGCTGGTTTTATGAGAGAAGATAATAATTGGAAATTAGTATAATCATCTTGTTTTACAAAAACTAAAATAGCCGAATTGCCAAATAAGGAATCCGGGCCGGTTTTCATTGCTGGGTTATTTACAACATGTAATATGCAGGCGATACCCGATATTCAATTTTCGATGACCATCATAATGCAGTAATTAACACTGCTGTATAAGTAATGACGATTGAAAAAATACGTTTTGCCTTAATTTTGCGTTAATCACAAAAACGGTCAGATGCAATCTGCAAAGGGAAAACTGCTTGCCATTGGTGGTGCTGAAGATAAGGGTACAAACCTGGAAACCGGGGAGATACACCGAAACAATCTCAATTTTTTTGAACTAGGAATCCTTCGCCGTGTTGTAGAAGAAACGGGCGGAACCACAACCCGCATAGAAGTTATAACTACAGCCAGTATGATACCACATGAAGTGGGGGATAATTACCTGAATGCTTTCGGAAAGATTGGCTGTACCGATATTGGCGTAATGCATATCCGTAACCGGGAAGATGTGAATAATGAGGATTATTTACAACGTATTGCCCGCTGCAACGGCGTTATGTTCAGTGGTGGCAACCAGCTCAGGTTATCCAGTATTTTTGGGGGCACCCGGTTTTTAGATGTGCTGATGCAAAGATACCGGCAGGAGCAGGGTTTTTTGGTGGCGGGAACTTCAGCCGGCGCCATGGCCATGAGTAAAACAATGATATATGAAGGGAATGCTACCCGGGCCCATCTGAAAGGGGAAGTAAAAATGACTACGGGCCTTGGGTTCATAGATGATGTGATTATAGATTCACATTTTGAGAAAAGGGGGCGTTTTGGCCGCCTGGCGCAGGCCATTGCAGCTAATCCATCCTGCATTGGAATCGGGCTGGGGGAAGATACGGGCATGCTTATAACCGGAGGCGGCATGATGGAAGCGATTGGCAGCGGGTTGGTCATGATGCTCGACGGTCACGATATAAGGCATTGCAATATTGCAGATATTCCGGATGGGAATCCCATCAGCCTCGAAAACCTTAAAGTTCATTTCTGCGAAAAAGGAAATGGTTACCTGCTTAAAGAACGCCTGTTCATCCAGGAAGTAAGAAAGCAATCTGTAATAAAAAAACAGGTTGATGTAGAATAATAACCCCGATTTAATATTATAACCCACTTAGGGTACTTACCCGTTTTCAGTTACAATTCATATTAATTATTTATTGCAGGAATATTTCACAATGTATTATTTATGAAATAGTTAGTGTTTTATTACACTCAGATAGGTTAAACTATATTTCCTGCATATTTTTTTTCAGATGACATCTCAGAATTAATTCGCTAAACAAAAAGGAGTAATATATTTAATTTAAAATAGTAAATAACTGTTTTAAATAATTTATAATGAATGATTTGTGATTAATACTGAGATAGTAATAATGGGAAAGCAGGGCATTGAATTAAAAAAAGATATCAGCTGGTTACCGGAGAC
>CALKVC010000106.1 GCA_937996595.1 uncultured Chitinophagaceae bacterium | reverse complement strand
AAGATTCAATTGCAGGTGCAAGATCAAACCGCTAAACGGTATGAGGAACTGCTAAAGATTAACGGTGTAAGTCAGCAGGAATATGATTTGATCGTATTGCAATCGAATAACCTGAAAGCGGATATGGAAATTGTGCGGAGCAATATCATGAGAACAGAAATAAAAGCGCCTTTCTCCGGTACGCTGGGATTAAAAATGGTAAGCCCGGGTGCATATGTGAGCCCTCAAACTGTAATAACTACCATCAGGCAGAAAAATATGGTAAAGCTGGATTTTACATTGCCTGAAAAATTCACATCCAGGTTGCAAACCGGGCAGGTTGTTAGTTTTACAACCGAAGGAAACAGCAAAACATACCAGGCAAAAGTGATTGCCACAGAATCTGGTATGCAGGAAGACAACCGCAGCCTGATGGTAAGGTCATTGGTGATTAATAATGATGATAACCTGCTTCCCGGAGCTTTTGCAAAAGTGAAACTTGGGTTTGCTCCGGATCCGGATGCGATCATGATTCCAACGCAGGCTATTGTTCCACAGGCCCGTGGCAAACAGGTTGTATTGTATTATGGGGGAAACATCAAATTTGTACCCGTGGAAACAGGCATACGGGATTCCTCGCTTGTACAGGTTACCAAAGGGCTTCAACCCGGCGATACCATAATTACTACCGGACTGATGAGCCTTAAACCCAATGGTAAAGTGGTTTTGAATAAAGTGAAAAATTAATAGCGGCAAACATATTTCAGGCAGATGTTAACCGCCATTACAGATTAACGTATTATAATGAATATTTCAGAATTCAGTTTACGGCGGCCCGTTTTTGCCATTGTTCTCAATATCATCATTATGGTATTCGGGCTCATCGGGTATAAGTTCCTGGGTGTGCGGGATTATCCAGCGCTGGATCCTCCAAATATCAGTGTACGTACCTCCTACCCCGGAGCCAATGCTGAAATCTTAGAAACACAGATAACCGAACCGCTTGAAAAAGCCGTAAACGGTATTCCCGGTATCAAGAACATCACATCCCAGAGTTCGCAGGGAAGCAGCAATATAACCGTAGAATTTGAACTGGGCACCAGTATGGAAGAAGCGGCTAATGATGTGCGTGACAAGGTTTCGCAGGCTGTAAGGTCGTTACCCAGCGACCTGGATGCGCCTCCCGTAGTGAGCAAGGCCGATAACAGCAACGACCCGGTTGTAATCATGCTGCTGCAAAGCAATATCAGGAATGCCCTGCAGATAACTGAATTTGCCAACAACAACCTGGTTGAAAGGATTCAGACAATACCCGGTGTTAGCGGGGTAAATATCTGGGGCGAAAAGAAATATGCCATGCGCATCTGGTTCGACCCGGCCAGGATGAGCGCATTTTCACTAACACCCAAAGACGTACAGAACGCCCTGCTCCGGGAAAATGTGGAACTGCCTGCCGGAAAAATTGCCGGCAATGCAACGGAACTGGGTATACGCACTTTCGGAAAACTGAATACGGAAGAAGAGTTCAACAACCTGATCATTAAGAACATCAATGGAACCGATATCAGGCTGAAAGATATCGGTGAAGCCGTTCTTGGCCCCGAAAATGAAGAAAGTGTGCTTAAGGAAAGTAATGTACCGATGATTGCAGTGGCCATCATACCACAGCCGGGCACCAATTATATCCAGATATCTGATGAAATACATAAACGCCTGAAAGAGATAAAGGCTGACCTTCCTCCGGATATCCGTTTGGAAATTTCTTCAGACCAGACAGACAACATACGCAAATCCATCAGTGAAGTGAAAGAAACACTGATACTGGCTTTTATCCTGGTGGTAATGATCGTTTACCTGT
>CALKVC010000105.1 GCA_937996595.1 uncultured Chitinophagaceae bacterium | reverse complement strand
AAATTTTATATTAAATTTTGGTTGTCGTATAACTGTAAACTCTGGGTCTTTATATTTCCAAATATATCCACCTGCTGATTTTTCAGTACCCCTACAACATTTATAAATATTAGTTCTAGTTATACCTAATATTTTGGCTGTTTTAGAAATACCAAACCATTCTTTTATAAAATTACCTTTTGCATCCCTTACCAATACCAATCCGGGGTAATTCCTGTTGGCACGCTGGAAACTGATGGCCAATACATGCCCATAGAGATACCTGTTTTGCAGGAAAGTATGAACCGATGGCGTACTGATTGGTTTTCCTGCATTTACAAGCTGGTAGATCAACTGTTCCAGTATCGGGTTACCGGCATCTGCAGATAATTTATCAGTGGCAATCTTATAAATCAAGTCTAATTCCTGTTTTGTACTGTCAGATTTCAGCAGGTAATTGGCACACATGGCAACAATTTTTGCATCATCTGTTTGCTGCAATAAATCCCTGGCCTGGTTGTTATATGTTTTCGGGTAAACCGTATATCCCAGTTCGAGCAGGGAGCGCTGGAAAGAAACAGAACGGTTGGGCATGTCAGCAAATGCAACATTAATTTTCTTATCAATCCAGGGCGACCGGTAATGCAGCATTTCAATGGCCCTGAATGCGTCTTCCCATTTATCTTCTGTTGAATCGGTAAGGGATACGGATAGGTTGCTGTTGATCGTATTTCGTACAATGTTGCGGAAAAGCTTGTCCCGGTTAGATTTCAGAACTTCCATCAGCACAGGTTGGGCAAAAGCCTGCTGGCAGCAAAATAGGAGGATGAGGATAATTGTTTTCCTATTCATGTTGCAAAGTAAATGATAAAATGGCTTATGCGGCAGTGTTGAAATATATTATGGAACATTCGTTTCAATGAATGCCTGTATTTTATTAAATGCATCTGTATAAGTGTCGGCATTCCAGTCGCCATGCCCGCCGGTTGGATAATACACATACTGGTTTGTAATACCCGCCAGGTTTAATTTTGCTTCTACCATGGTTGATTGTGATGGATGAACCAGTGGATCAAGCCCGCCATGAAGCAATATCGTTGGCATGGCAGTACTGTTGCTGATAAAATTTACCGGGCTTGAACTGGCATAGAGTGTTGGGTTTTGAGCAGGTGTTGCGCCAACAGCACCTGCAACGGCCAGGGAGAAAAGCGGGTTGCCGCCTACCGGGTTGTTATACATGTCTGTCATATCACTGGGCCCGAAAAACGAAACGACCGCTTTTGCTTTAACCGGTGCATTGTATTTATACCCTTGAAGCATGGCCAGGTGCCCGCCTGCACTGGCGCCCATGAGTACATATTTTCCCGAAATCTTATATTCAGCGGATTTGCTGTAAATATATTCAACGGCTGCTTTTACATCCATCTCCTGCGTGGGGAACAGGTTATTGGGATTAGCAGAAAGCCTGTAATTGATGTTGAATATGGCATACCCGGGAAGCCTGTTTTTTAATGTATCAACAAACGACGTGAAGTCAGATTTGTCACCACTGGTCCAGCCGCCGCCATGAATCATAACAATGACTTTGGTTGATGTGGCTGACCTGTTGGCCGGAAGGTAGATGTCCATTTTTTGAGCGGCATCTGTGCCATAGGAAACATTCAGGCTTGTTTGTGCGGCTGTATTACTGCTGTCTATGCTGTCAGATTTTTCACAGGAAGCAAGCGTTAAGGTCAGCAGGAAAACAAAAAATAGTTTATGCATGGCCGAATTGGTTTGTTGAAATGGAAAAATAGGTAAAATTATTGTCAGGATAAGTTTCCTGCTTTTTTATAACAAATACTTTAGTTTTTTTAGTATTATTTGTTGCTGTTATGTTATAAAAAACCGGATGCAGCATAAAAACTGTATCCGGCCGCATACTGTATTATTTAAAAAGATTTCCCGTCAGTCTTTTCTCAGGTTCAGTTTTATCTGTAATTCATCAAATTGTTTCTCATCGATAGGGCCCGGAGCATCCAGCATCACATCCCTGCCTGAATTATTTTTGGGGAATGCGATAAAGTCGCGGATACCTTCACTTCCACCTATGATGGAGCAGAGCCTGTCGAAACCGAATGCAATGCCGCCGTGCGGTGGCGCGCCATATTCAAAGGCTCCCAGCAGGAAACCGAATTTATGTTGTTGCTCATCTTCATCCATTCCAAGCGCTGCAAACATTTTTTCCTGTAATTCGCGCTGGTGGATACGGATAGAACCGCCGCCGATCTCATTGCCATTAAGCACCAGGTCGTATGCATTGGCTTTAATACCGGCATACGGGTGCGCCAGGTAATTGGCTGCATCTGTAATTTCAGGAGCGTTGCCTATCATCACAGGTATATGATCCGGTTTAGGGGATGTGAATGGATGATGCCTGGCCACCCACCGGTTTTCATCTTCGGCATATTCAAACAGCGGGAAATCGAGTACCCATAACAGTTTGAATTCATCAGCTTTTCTCAGCCCCAGGTTTTCGGCCATATGCATCCGGAGGTCGCTGGTGGCTTTCCTGGTTCTTTCTTCTGTACCTGCCAATATGAGTATGAGGTCACCCGATTTTGCCTGTGCTGCTTCAGCGATTGCCCGTAACCTCTCTTCTGGGTAGAATTTATCTACACTGCTTTTAAAACTGCCGTCAGTGCCACATTTGATGAACACCAGGCCTTTCATGCCAATTTGAGGTCGTTTAACCCATTCCGTTAGTTCATCTGTCTGCTTGCGGCTGTATTCGCCGGCACCTGGAACGGTGATGGCGATCACGGTTTCCGCTTCATCAAAAACCTTAAACCCGGCACCATCTATCAATGCGTCATGAGCATTATAGTTTGTAAATACAGAAGCCGGTTTTTTCAGGTTGCATAGTTTCATGTCAAACCGAATATCAGGCTTGTCAATTCCATAAGTCCACATGGCTTCTTCCCAGGTCATGCGTCCTATTTTTCCTGTATAGTCAATGCCCTTCACATCTTTGAATATCCGTTTAACCATGTTTTCAAACATGTACAGGATATCTTCCTGTTCCACAAAAGACATTTCACAGTCAATCTGGGTGAATTCCGGTTGCCTGTCGGCACGCAGGTCTTCATCGCGGAAACATTTTACGATCTGGTAGTACCGGTCGTAGCCGCTTACCATCAGCAGTTGTTTGAAAGTTTGCGGCGATTGTGGCAAAGCATAAAACTGACCGGCGTTCATCCTGCTGGGAACCACAAAATCACGGGCGCCTTCAGGGGTTGATTTGATGAGAAAGGGAGTTTCAATATCCATGAAACCATTTTCATGTAAATAGTTTCTTGCACTCCTGCCAACGGCATACCTCAGTTCCAGGTTTTTCTTTACAGCTTGTCTCCTGAGGTCAAGAAAACGATATTTCATGCGGATATCGTCACCGCCATCTGTGTCGTCCTGAATGGTAAAGGGTGGTGTTACCGATTTGTTCAGTATATTGAATGAAGTAACTGCCAGTTCAATATCACCTGTTGGGATATTGTTATTCTTATTGCTTCGTTCATTAACAGTGCCGGTTGCCTGTAATACAAATTCCCTTCCCAGCGGATTAGCTTCCAGCAATGCGTTCAATGATTCTGAAAATAACAATTGCGTGATGCCATAACGGTCACGCAGGTCAACGAAAGTGATGCTTCCGAATTTGCGAACGGTTTGTACCCATCCGGCCAGGGTTACTTCCCGGTTTTTGTCTGATATTCTTAATTCGCCGCAGGTATGCGTTCTGTACATGGTTTTGTAAATATTTTGTTGAATGTCTTGTTGCCGTACAAGTGAGTGACACAACTATGATGATCAGGGAATCTGAAGCCGGCACACAAAATTTACGGTCTGCAAATATAAGCCTGTTCGGGAAAGTAAACGAGAACCTTTAACGGATACCGGTTTAGCAATGTCATTTTATGTTTGGTACATTACATGGTTTCCATTTCATCCTTATGCCTTGGTTTCCAGAAGATATAATAAAAAGCAAGGAACAGGATACCCATTACAAACGGGATGATGCTGAGGTGTTTGAATGTATAATCGCCAAAAAGCGGTTTGCTGTCAAAATGAAAGAATTCGCTGATCATCCAGTAGCTGTTGGCTGTTATCCAAACGGTTATGGCCAGGTTATGGCATAGTTCGCTCATGTATTGGCGGGTGCGCCAGGAGATAATGATGGCGATGATCAAGGTTGGAATAATCATGGCTATTCCCAGCGGTCTCCATATCATGCACCAGGATATGTCTTTAAACAGCCAGAAAACGATATGCAGGTTTTCCATCCTGCGGTAACGTAACGGAATATTGTAAGTTTGTTCTGAGGGCATAAGTAAACTAATTTATGCGAATGCACAAATTACAGCAAATAGCGTAATATGAAAACTGCCGTTATTGCAAACGGCCCCATCTTGCTTCAAATATGCATCCAGGTAAAGCATTTATTCCACAGAAACCCTTATCCCTTCGCTGTGGCTGGTAAATTCAGGGGCATACATACATTGTATGGTTGTGATACCATTGCTGAAATTCCCGTTATGGGTTACAAACATCGGGTATTCAAATACGTAAGTGCCCCTGGGGAGCCAGCCAATAAAGAAATTGGTGCTTGCATCTTTTGTTGATTCGTAATAACCAAGCCCATCCTGCCATTTATATGTGCTGATCACATTCACCGGTTCCATACAGGAGGCACGCATATCTTTCATATGGATATATTCCATATCCCTGTCTGCCCTGAGCTCAATCCTTACTTTTATCTTATCTCCGGTATGTAATGTTTCCCCTTCCTTCAGTTCTGTCAATACGGGCCCCCTGTCGCTGTTTTTTTCAATGAACAGCTTTTTAGAAAGTTTCAGGGCAGTTTCTGATACGGTTATCTTATCAAGGTTTTCAAAATACTGCCAGTAAACCGCACCCCATGTAGTGGCGCTTTCCCCGGTGTTTTTTGATACCGGGTTAATTTGAACACTAATATGTCCCATATCGGGAACAACCTGGTCCGCAGTAAATTTCCTGCTGAAATAACCGGTTCCGGCTTCTTCTGTTTGCTCGTTGCCAGCAACAGTAACATTTCCCAGTTTTATGGTTAATTCTTTTTCTGCAGCCAGCCAGTTTGTGCCATAGAGCAGCAGGGCGTAACAGGCTTCTGCCGTAGCTTTGGTGGTTTTCCAGTTCTGTACCTGCTTCTGTTTCAGCAGCCAGGTTTTCAGGTCGTCAATAACCTGTACATTCCTGTCAATTTCTGAAAAAGCTTCTATCATCATTGCCTGGCTTTCTATGGGCGCCTGGTACCAATAGTATCCACCTTGTGAAAGTTCTTTCCAATACATGCCCATCTCTTCTTTAATAATGGCGTTTTCTTTCAATGACCTGATGATGGCTTTTGCTGTGCCGGCATCTTCAGTCCTGTATAATGCCAGGGCAATCATAGCCTGCATGTATTTACTGTTGCTGAGCCAGTATTTTACCGATTGGTTACGGTAATACGTATACGCTTTTTGTGCACTGCTGTTTATCCGGGTTCCTGTGAAAAAACTCCGCATATAGAGATACTGGATAGCCGTTGCTGACAGGTTGTTGCTTTTCAGGTTTGCCTTGTACTTCACCAGGTTATCATATTCATCTTTCAGCCTGGCATCCAGGTAGGGGAGCGCTTTGTTTATGATGGGTGACAGTTTTTGGAAATCATCATCACTGAATGCATTCAGTTTTTTCAAATGCCCGATTCCGGTTAGTATATACTGGGTGATAAACCGGTCATCCGGCCCGCCTTTGAACCAGGAGAACCCACCGTTGCTGCTTTGCATTTCTTTCAGTTTGGCAAACGTTTTTTCTTTTTCCCCGGCCATCCTGGCAAGATCAAAAAGAAGTGCTATGTTTTTCTTTTGCTGGTTTTCATCCTTTGCATCCAGTATCCAGGGCGTTTCCTGCAGGAGCAGTGATTTCAGTTCTTCATTTTTTTCCAGGTTACTTAACAGGGCGGCTGTATCTGTATGCTTCCATTTTTCAAAAACTGTTTTTATGGCAGGCCTGGCATTGGCTATGAAAGAAGCCAGGGTATTGGCATAATAGCGGTTAAAATTCTGTTCGGCGCATTCGTACGGGTATTCCATCAGGTAAGGTAATGCCTGTACCGCATACCAGGCGGGGTTAGTACTGAATTCAACGGTAACTGCGTGCTGGCTAAGTGTTTCACTGTTACCGCTGTTTAACAGTTTGTCGAACTTGAATTCTTTCCTGGAAACTGAACGCAGGTTTAATGGCATACTCTCGGTAACAAGTATACGATTTGTTAGTACCGGCAGCATGGATTCTTCCCCATCGCTGAATTCGTTGTTTTTAGTTACAGCTTTTATTCTCCAGGTGATGGCAGAACTAAAGTTTTCGGGTATGGATATGGGGAATTTTATTTTTGAGCTTTGTCCGCCTGCAACCGTGAAGTATTGTACCGGGAAGATGTTTTTAAACCAGCCATCTACCGGTTTATTTCCCAGTGCATCCAGTAATTCAAGCTGAACCGTACCCGTGATTTCTTTTTCTTCCAGGTTTACCAGTTTGGCGGAAAATTCCAACTGGTCTCCTGCCCGTAAAAACCTGGGTGCATTTGTTTGCAGCATCATGGGTTTTTGTGTTATCACGGTCTTTTCCAGGTAGCCGCTGGACAATTCACGGGTATGCGACAAAGCCATTATTTTCCAGGTAGTGAGCGCTTCTGGCATCGTAAATGAAAATGATGTATTGCCGGATGAATCCGTAAATAGGGCAGGAAAGAAAAATGCGGTTTCGTTGAAATTTTTGCGCACCTGTATATTGTTGTTTCCTGAAAACCCTGCGGGTGATGGCAGGTTCGGATTGATAGTTCGGGTTGAATCGGACACTGGTTCTTCATTTTTATTGGCAAATGCAACACCGGCCACTTTTCCGGCCACCGCTTTTTTAACAGCAACTTCAGTTGGTACTTTTGCATTTTCAGCCTGCGGCATTGCCATGGCTGCATTGTCTGCTATGGCAAACCTTTCTCTCCTGTAAGTATAAAAATCATTCCAGCCATTATGGTAAAGTTCATCATAAGATTTGACTGTTTGTTCTTTGTCTTCAAAGGATATTTTTTCATATTCATCGGATTGGATTGCATTAAAACCCCCGTTTTTCCAGTTCAGGTAATCAGTAAAAACGGGCCACAACGATTTTAATGAATACCAATTGTGTTGTTTAAACTGGTCGAGGGAGGCATCATACATACTGATAATTGTTTCTGCTGCTATGGCATCACCCTTATGCCCGCGGATATTCAGTTTCCATTGTTCTTCACTGCCGGGCAGCAGTTTATTGCGGAATGTTTCATATTGTAAAACAAGATCCTTGTTGCTCCATGGGATGAGGAGGTTATTGGATTGGCTATAAGCCCTGTTGTGCTTTACAAATGCCACATTCAGGGCAATACCACCCCGGTCATTTTCAGAAATGGACAGTTCATTATTGTATGCTGATCCTGCATTTACCGGTACGAAGGCCGTATGCAAGGATTTATCCATCCTGCCGGTGCCGTGAATCAACCATAACCTGTCATATCCTGTTGAAATGCTGTACGGTATTTTATCACCCGGCTCTGCTTTTTCCTTACTGGTGCTGATAGTTATCTTATCCAGGTTTTCTGCTGTTTGGCCCCGGCCATCGGTAACCTGTATGAATTTTTCAGTACGTACCTGTTCGCCATATTTGTCTTTGGCGACTGCGGTAATTTTATACCATCCTGTTTGCAATTGTCCGTTCGTAATATTCCATGATCCGTTTTCATTGCTGCTGTCGGTTTTATCAATCAGTTTGTCTCCCAGTTCCCATTTGTTCAACTGGCTTTCATCGCTATATACATCATTTGGAAATAGCTGGTAATATTCCGCCTTGCTCATGATAAACATATCCGGTGTTTCCCAATACCTATCCCTGAAAATCTTTTTCGGGGAAATGAGTTTTTGGAGGGAAACATTTACAGATGCCTTTTCAAATATGCCATTCATGTTAGTACTTGTTATTTTCATATTCCGGATACTGTCGGCCTCAATCCTTTCTGCAATGGATATTTCTAGTTGCAATGACTGGTATGCCACTGCAATGCTGGTGCTGCCGCTCCTGGTTTCCCCATTGATATCGGTGATGTCGGCAAGGACTTCATAATAAAAAACCGGTTGATTTTTCTTATCCGCTGATTCATCGGGCAGGGCTTTGAATTGGATGCTGAATATTCCGTTTACATTGGTAGTTGTTTCACCGTTTGTAATTTCCGTTTCCTGATTGCTTTGCAGATAATAGGGCCTTCCGGATAAATAATAGCTTCCCCAACCCCACCAAACAGGATATTGAACTTTTCTGATAACCCGGTAAACCACTTTAGCGGCATCAATGTTATTACCGGCATAAGCCATCGCTTTTCCGGTAACGGTTATGCTATCAAGCAAGCGGTAGCTGCCGGATGGTTTGGTAACTTCCACATAGAATTTCGGCCTTTTATATTCTTCCACACTGATATAATGAAATGCATTGGTTAGCGAATCCTGAATAAAGAACTGCCCGTTCAGCAATCCTTCCGGCAACCGGAAGCTGCCGTTATATGATCCGTATTCACTCGTAGTTACATCCAGGCTGTTTACTTTTTGTCCATTGGCATCAAACAAGGTTAGTTTTGTTTTTATCCTGCCGGCCGGTTCGCTTTTTTTACCGCTGCTGTCGGTGCTTACCATGATTCCTTTTACATAGACCAATTGTCCGGGCCGGTAGATGGATCGGTCGGTAAATAAGAAAGTCTTTTTTACAGGTTTTTTCTCGTAACTGTTATAATAATACCCGGCAATATGGTCATCCAGGAACAATTCATCCGTGTTGTACGTTACCTGAACAGCTGAAACATACGTTTCG
>CALKVC010000104.1 GCA_937996595.1 uncultured Chitinophagaceae bacterium | reverse complement strand
GGCATTCGTTATCAACGGATAATTAGCAACCGCGGCAGGTATGGTAACATTGGTAGTATAAGATGGAATAGCACCGCACCAGTTCTGAACATCATTCCAGTTGTTATTAACGCCGGCCCAAACGCCGATACCTCCACCGGTACCGGTAAACTCATCGGCACCAATATCGGTTATGAACGGATTGGTAGTACTTCTTGTATCACCATCAAAATCATCCGGTATTAAAATAACCGCATTATTTCCCTGTCCGTCGAAGCTACAGCTTAAAGCTGTTTGCAGATGAAGGTCGTATGGAGCAGCGGCAATGTTTACAAATACCGGTTTCACGCTAACAGATGCAGCATCACGGGCAGGTGTGTTCACCCTGGTCTGGAAATTAGTGATCAGCTGGTCGGCATTGGTACCGTCGAAGAATACCAGGTTATTGGCTCCAGCCAGGCCGGCATAGAAAGAGTTGTTGTTAGATGTTGACCCATAGTTTACCAGGTTAGCCAGTGCACTGCCCCTCCGGAATGCCACCGTTCTGCCGGTACCGTTAGGAACAGACTCGTTGTCGATGATATTGTTACGTAGTGTAAGCGTTGCCGTTGTAGCTGTTGCATTACCTGCGTGGAAAATACCTGTTGATCCGAAATTGGTTCCAGAACTGGTAGCATTCAGGTAAATGGTATTGTAATACACATTATACGAAGATGTGGCAGATGTGGATGTTATATTGATTGCCCTGATGGCATCCACAATATTGGCTACCGGTGTACGCAGGTCGCTTATGAAATTGTTATTCAGGTTAGCGGTTGTGTTGGCATTATTGGCCGAAATAAGAATGCCATTTACCAGCGGGTTTGCGGTTCCGGTTGCAGCGCTTTGTAACAGGTTATAAATCCTGTTTTTACTGATATTATAAGTATTGCCTGATGTAAGCAATGCGATACCGTTGATAGCCGTAGTTGCCCCGGTACCGGCTCCGGATAAAGTATGGATCGTATTCTGGGTGGCATTAACGGCTGTGGCGGTTGCAATGAATATTCCATAAACGATGGAATTACCTGATGCCCCCACTGAAATACCGGAAATACTGTTACCGGTAATGGTTGTTGCATTCTGCGTTTGTATACCGATCAGGTTTGGCGCACCTGCTGCCGTTGAACTCATTCCGCTGATGGTATTGTTTGAAACAGTGGAATTACCGGCCGTACTGCTGATGGAAATACCGGTAATACTGCCGCCGCTGGCGATATTGCTGATGGTATTGTTTGAAACGGTATTGCCGGTTGTACCGCCCGCCACATTCATGATGGTTACCTGGCCGGTACCGGCTGTAATATTACTGAAACTGTTCGCATTAAATGTTTTATTGGTGGCGGTTACAGTATTATTGGTAATTCCGTTCAATGCACCGTTTGAATTGGTAACCAGGTTGCTGAAAGAATTATTGCTAATATCCAGGTTGGTACAGGCAACCGAATTGTTCAGGTAAGTATGTATGCTGGTACCCGTAACCGTATGAACAAATTTGGTGAGCGAGTTGCCGGTAATGTTGATGGAAGAAGCCGCAGCGCCACCGGTATTTGCTATTCCTATAACGGCACCGCTGGTAGCAGCATTAAATGTGATTGCATTGGCACCTGCATCTCCCAACTGATTATTAGTGATATTAATGGTAGTTGCCACTGCGCCGGAATTTGATATACCCGTAAAGCCACCGGTTGTTGCGGTTGAAGAATTTCCTTTTATTATATTATCGGAAACAGTCAACACGCCCCATGGGAATATATTATTGATGCCGGCCAGTGCGCTGGCTGATGCGGCTCCGGTTAACACATTACTGATATTATTGTTTGTAATGTTAACCGTCATGGTTGCAACCGCTGCCGTTGCCACGGTATTGCCCTGGTAAATACCTTCAAATGAACCGGTAGTACCGGCGCTGTTGAGGGCAATGGTATTGTTGCTTACCGTATTGGTAAAAGTACCCGATGGAGCCGTACCAATAAAATCATTGAATATGCCCCTGAAGCCCGAAGCACCTGCATTAACGCCTACTGCACTCGTTATGTTATTCCAGCTGATATTTACGCCAGACTGGTTAACCGAATAAATGCCTGCAATCGTTGAACTGGTGCCAAAGAAAGTTGCGTTGCCGCTTGGAACGGTAGCTGATCCCCAGTTAGTGAGGGTGTTGCCCGTTAATGCAGAACTTCCTCCAATATCATTGCCGGGAGCAAGAATAGGGCCGTTACCGCTTCCAATGAATAATATGGGGGTATTCACATTACTTATTGCATTGCTGTAAACTTTGTTCTGACCTCCGGTAGTATTGGTCAAATCTAATCCGGATGCCGGTGAAGTTGCATTGTGCCTCATATTGCTGTAAATACCATAAGAATTCGGGTATAACCTGTTGAGCGAAATGGTATTATTCTGTATGGTATTGTTATTGGGTCCATTGGTATTGCTTGCAAACAGTAATGCAATTCCCCATTCAGTCATCGTGTTGGTAGCGCCCGCAGCGGTTACTGTATTACCCGCATTTTCCTGCAGGGTAAGGTCTTTTATGGTAATATAATCTCCGCCGATGATCTTGAAAATACCATCGTTATTGGTGCCGGCCACCTGCAATCCGGCTGTAATTACCGGGTTGGCGCCTGCGCCATTGCGCTGGAATGTAATGGTATTTGCTGCAGTACCCGTTGCCGTTAGTGCGTATCCGCCAACCGGCGCTGTTTCTGTATAAGCAGGCGTTATGCTGAATACCACAGCGCCTGAAATACCCCAGGTGTTTATATACGACACTGCACTGGATATCTTGTCAAACCCTGAGCAACCTGTACTTGGAATAAAATAGGTGCCACCGGCCAACGGGCCGCCAACACTGGTAATTACTACAGGTACATCTGAGGTATCTATACATCCGTTTGAATTGGTTACTGCCACAGTATATGATCCGGCAACACTGGTTGTATACGTTGAGCTGTTTACACCCACATTGGTAACCCCGTTTAAAATCCATTGGTAATTGGTGATGGTTGCGGGTAAAGGCGGCGTGGCTGCGGCCGTTAATGTAGCCTGCTGGCCAGACCCCGGCAGTATATTGTTACAATCAGCCGAAGCTGTAACCGTTGGGCTTGGTGTTAATGTTATATTGATCGTATTTGAATTAGATGTAATTGGTGCGGCACATGCCAGGCTTGATGTCATGACTACATACACCGCATCTCCATTGGCAGGTACATACGTGTATACGTTACTGTTAGGCCCAACATTGCTTCCGTTTACTACCCATTGGTATGACGGCGTACCGCCATTAACCGGGGTGGCTGTGAATGTTACCGGGCTGCCGGCACACAATGATCCTGAAGAAACGATGCTTACGGATGCAGCCAGTGCCCCAGTAACTGTCATAGTTATCGCATTGCTGGTAGCCGGGTTACCCGATGGGCATGTTGCATTGGAAGTGAGTATGCAGGTTACAATATCGCCATTATTAAGGGTTGCGGAAGTATAGTTCGGACTGTTAATGCCAACGTTACCGCCATTTACCTGCCATTGATATGATGGTGTTGCACCGCCGTTTGTTGGGGTAGCCGTAAACGTTACGCTGGTTCCGGAACAGATGGATCCGGCCGGTACCGCCGCAATGCTCACACTAACCGGCAGGTTCGGATTAACCGTCATGGTAATCTGGTTGCTCGTAGCCGGGCTTCCTGTGGCACAAAGGGCGTTTGAAGTAAGTTCGCAGGTTACGATATCGCCGCTAACCAATGCGGCATTGGAATATGTTGGGCTGTTAATACCTACATTACTACCGTTCAGTTTCCACTGGTAAACCGGGGCAGCGCCACCATTGGTTGGGGTTGCTGTAAATGTAACGTTGGCACCTGCACATATGGTATTTCCCGGGGCAGCGGCAATGCTAACGCTTACCGGCAATAACGGGTTAACCGTCATGGTGATCGCATTGCTTGTAACAGGGGTTGCCGGTACACAAATTTCATTAGAAACCATCTGTACGGTAACCTGGTCGCCGTTCGCCAAAGTAGTTGTTGTATATGTAGGGCTGTTTGATCCAACAGGTGTGGCTCCTACATACCATTGATAGGTTGGGCTTGAGCCACCGGCAACCGGGGTGGCCGTGAATGTTACACTCGTACCTGCACAAATGGCGCCAGTTGGGTTTGCCACTATGCTTACCGAAGCCGTTGATGGTATAACGGTTACGCGCACTGAATCCTGTCTTGAACAACCAATCACATTGGTGGCTGTTGCCGTATATGTGGTAGATGTGGCAGGTGTGGCAATAACAGTTGGCCCCGTCGTTGTGTTAAGACCGGCGGCCGGCGACCAGGTATATGAGGGTACCGGTGGCGTAAACGTATACATGGTTCCTACTGGTGGTTGAATGGCATTATTATTATTGGCAACAGCATTACTTGTAGTATTGGTTGAAATGGTTACAGACTGGAAGTTAGTTGCAGAAGGTGCTGCTGTTAACCCCACAGAAGCGCTACTGGTAGCAGCATTCATTGCGCCGTACCTGAATTCAATCTTATTGCTGCCTTCATATAACCATGCCTGGAACAATGAATTAGATGGATCAGTCAACGGAGTCCTGGGTATCCTTACACGCCATTGAACTTTCAAAATTCTGTTTGGTGACACACCTGTCATCAGGTAAGATACGTTACCGTCTGAACCTGTAGCAAGATCATCCCAGAAAGGATAAATTTTAGGTATGTTGGTTGCAGAAACAACAGCATTGGTAAACTGGGCTGTAGTAGCTACAGGGCCCAATTTAATAAACCCATCAGGCGTTGCACTAAACTGGGTATATGGCAGGTTACTGAAATTGAAAGTGAAACCAATCGGGTAAACTGCAGAAGGCGAATCATCACCATTTGTTCCTGCTGGAATATCTGCTGCATCCGAAACAATAACTGTGGCACCGGCCATAGGATCCAGCGCCGCACCTGTAGAATGAGCAAACAGGTAATCCCTCACTTCAGAAAATACATTGGAAGATGCCGTTAAAGTTGCACTTCCGATAGCGCATATCGTTGTATCATTTGAAATGGTTAAAGGTGTTGGTGACGGGTTAACCGTTACCGTTACAGTTGATGTAGTAGCACATCCGGCACTTGGCCCGCCAGTTGCCAATGCGTTTACCGTATATGTGGTTGTTGTGGAAGGCGAAACGGAAACAGAAGCTCCAACAAGTGCTCCCGGGGTCCAGGTATATGTATAATTAGGGTCGTATGCACTGCTAACAGAAAGTGTGCTTGATTGACCGTCGCAGATAATAGCTGGCGTAGCCACAGCTGCATTAATTGCAGGCGGTGCAGTTACATTTACCAATACAGGAACCCTGGGGCTTTCACAGGAATTAGTTACTACCCAATTGTAGAAATTATAATAAAACCCTGACAAAGTACTTGAAGTAAGTGACATTACACCCGGAGCAGTATAAGGGAAAGCGTCTCCTCCCTGGTTACGGATTATACCCGGGTTTGTAGGAAGTGTCATCCGGTAGCCTGTTCCTACAGGTATAACAAAACCCAATGGAACCGTTTGTACAACAGGGGCAGTAGTTGTACCGCTCACTGTCGTTGTTCCTGTATAAGAAGCAATCACTGTTGTTCCCTGTCGCACATCTATTTGGAATGTAGAACCTATCGCTGCTGTCGGATAAATATCAACAGAAACAATGGTAACCGTTGGAGAGAAAACATCAAAATTAATACCGGACGTAGTGGTTGTTTGTGAATTTAATATGCCGGATATCCCAGTATTGGGAGCTCCCAGGTTGGCTGTTGTACCACCCACAAAAGAACTCACATAAAAAGTTGTATTAGCCGAAATAACCGGTGAAGTAAATGGCGAACCGGTACCAATTGGAGCACCACCGGTGGCAGCTGTATACCAGTTAACATCATTACCTGCCGGATCTTCTGCTTCCAGGGAAACAGTACCCGTTCCACACCTGGTAATACCAGAGTTTGTTGTTGATATGGATGGGTTATTTACCAGTACCTCAACTGTGTTGGAAGTATTGGTACCACCAAAAGCACAGGTTACCCGTAACCGGTACCATCTTGGTGAATTGATAACCCCGGTAAATGCAGAATATGGATTATTCTGCCCAACCAATGGATTAAATACGAGGTTGTCTACAGACACTTCCCACTGGTAAGTAAGTCCTTCCGTGCCAGTAGTGAACCCTGTTGCTGAAAGATATGTAGAACCCGACAAACATATTTCTGTTGTTATCGCCGATGCCGTACCACCTGTTGGTAAACCGGCACAATTTGGAGGAGTAATCTCATCAGCACCAATATCCGGAGTCGTTGCATTCCTGGCATTACCGTCAATATCCGTTGTTATTGTTCCAATATTTACAGCCCTGGCATTTAAAGGAGAAGCAAGTTGAAGATGTAAATCTACTCCTGAAACAAAAAGCGGATTAACTGCCACTGAATTGGCATCCTTTCCTGTAGCCGTGCGCCATTCAGCCAGGTTTGACCTCACGCCTCCCAGGAACCCAAGCCTGGTGGAAGTACCTTTATGATAATCATTATAATCAATTGCTGAAAGCACAGTTGCTGCTGCCGCAGAATAAATGGCATACACATTTCCAACGGTTTGGCTGGTAGCGAAAATGTTATTCCTTAAATTAACAGAATTTGTTGTGGACACACCAGATGTTATATTGATTGCCGCAGTTGTACTGGAAGCTGAAGTCTGGTTAGTGGCCATATTGATGGAGTTATAATAAATATTATAACCGCCCCCGTTATTCAAAACCATACCATATCCATTATCGCTCTGGGTAACACCGGTACCGCCATAGGAAGCCACATCCCAGATAAAGTTGTTATACACATTAATATTGGATGCAGCATTCGCCGTACCCAGTAAAATACCATTACTACCCCATCCGCCTGTATTCAGGTGTTTGATATCGCTGATCTGGTTGTTATAGATATTTCCGTTACTGCTATTGGAAAATACAGATATACCTGTAGCAGTACTTGTTGAAGTAGTTGGGCTAATAACCCCTTGTATGGTATTGCCGGAAATAGTGAAATTCTGAACACCCTGTACACTCATTCCACGGAAACCCATCTTGTCATTTGGCACACCGGTTGAACCAACCACATTATTATTGATGAGCCAGTTTTGGTCAAAACCAGTTGTTACACCACTGATGAAAACCCCGTTTTGAGCAGCCCTGAGTATATTATTGGTGATTGTATTGTTTGAATTGGCAGCCTGTGCGGCATTTCCAAGTGTAGCCCCACTACCGGCAATGATACAGGCAATGGAAGTACTGCTTTGGCTACCTGCTAAAATACAGTTCTTGATGGTATTATTGGTAGCGCCATTGGATGCACTTGAACTGGCAATCCACATCACAGTGGCTGATGTACCGGCATTGGTATTATTGATCGTAAGGTCCCGGCTGTTGGTACCATTCCTGGAACCATCAAAGATGATATAATCTGCTCCATTCAGCTTAAATAATGCAGTACCGTTAGCTGCAGAGATGGATGTACCGGCACTGTTGGGTTTAATGGTAAGTGTATTTACCGCACTGGCAAACGCATTGGCATTGATAGTTATCGGGTATACTTCTGCTACAGAAGAAGTAAGATCCATCAGGTTAAATACCACCGGGCCGCTCAGGCAGGAAGTATTATAAGCATTAACCGCTGCCGTTATGGTAGGGAAATCATATGCACCGGTACCAACCGTATAAGTTCCGGGAGGCAGGTTAGCTACAACAATATAACTGAATAATGTAGTAGGCGCTGTTGCAGCAGCAGGCGGTGTATTGGTAAAACCTGCCCCACCATCCGGACTGGAACCTACATTGGGAATGGTAGCCAGGTCTTGCGCTACTATATAATATTCAACTGTTTGGCCAACGGTTGCCACATTGTCGAACGTAAATGTATACTGAGTGCCACCGATATGTACTCCGGTAACGGGTGCCTGCCAGGCACCGGCATTGATTCGCCAGAATAACCTGGGCAACCCAAGTCCTGCTACCGGCACACCGGTTACATCAATAATATTTGCCGTAACCGTCCTGAAATTCTGTCCGCAAACAACCCCTAAGGTAGATGTAATTACCGGCGGGAATTTATCGTCAACGGCCCTGTCAAATTCATCTGCTCCTATATCAGGCAGCGTGGCGCCACCATTTACAGAACCGGCAGGTCCGGGGCGTACATCTCCGTCTATATCAGTTAATACGCCAACCACGGCTCCGCCTGATTCCATCTGGCTTACCGTAGCATTGCTGGGTATATGCAAATCTGTAGCACTTACAAACGGTGCCGCTGCAGTACTGGCAATTGATGAATTATCATTGCTGCCCACACCGAGGTCCGTTGAATAACTTCTCCAGTTCAACTGCGGCGTTACTGCAGTTGCATCAAAGTTTGCAACGAGGAACAGGCTATCTACATTATATGCGCCCAAACCTGCAAAAGCAATCCCGGATTTTCCCACATCACTGCCGGTATAATATGCGTTGTTATTCAGGGTAAGGTTCATGGATGCCAGGCTGGCAAATGGCATGAACAAACAGGTAAACACATTGTTTGCAGCGCCGCCCGTTACCTTGTTGGAGAAAATATTATTTCGTATATCCAATCCTGTTAGTGCCGAAGAATTGATAGAAAGGCAGTTAAAAGAACTTGTACCTGTTGCCGCACTAACACCATACAGGCTTACTGAATTATGATATATCTTATGGTTGCTTCCCGAACTGATGAGAATACCATTCACATTCCTGGTATTTCCGAAAGCCGTACCAATATTCATCAGGTCGTAAACGAAATTATTCTTTATAACTGTGCCGTTAGCAGCAGCCTGCAGCTGGATGCCATGCACGGCAGCACCTCCTGCCGCACGGGCAAAAAGTTTAGAAACTGTATTCTCTGAAATGGTTCCTGCAGCACCGGTTGAATTTATCTGGATACCTGCCACATTCTGAAAATTTGCATTGCTTTCAATTACTGATACATTATTCCCGGCTATACTATAAGTGCCTCCCAAAGATGAAACCAGTATACCTGATGCATTACCGGCAGTTGTATTATTATTTGCCACACCATTTAGCGTATTGCCTGTAATGGCCAGGTTCCCTAAACCCATGTTGGCTGAAATTTCAATACCTGCCAGATTTGTGTTTAAATATGATAAGATTGCCCTAACCGTGTTATTGTTAACCGTCAATGCATTGGTACCCGCCACCCAGATACCTTTTGAATACACCGTTGTGGCCGGTGCAGAATATGGAAATACCAGGGCTGTTGAACTTCCAATGATGTTACCGGTGATGCTGACATCATCTGAATTTGAAAAATCGGCACCATTGAACATGATACCTCTTCCGCACTGGTTAATAAGGTTATTCTGCACCAGCAGTGAATTGATGGTTACACCAATGGCCGCTGCCGAAAATGTTCCGTCAACCGGCAAGGCTGTTGGCGCTGCGATAGCAGTAGCACCACCATTTCCGCCGAAATAAATACCAAAACTCACATTGGAAGAAGTATTTGTATTGGTTATGCCTGCGGCATTCCCGGAAGTGACATTACCATTCAGGATACAGTTTTTGATGGTAAGATTGTCTGCACTATTTACAACAGAAGATGTTGCCACACGGATACATGAATTGGCCAGGTTGGTTGTTGTACCTGTATTATTAATTGTTAGGTCACGGGATGATGTACCATTAAAAGAACCGTCAATGGTAACATTATCTGCACCGTTCAATTCAATTACACCAAAACCTGCTGCCGGATTACCGGTTACCACAATATTGGTAGTTGCTGGCTTTATATAAATACTAGTATATGAAGCCGGATCTGCCGTATTACTATTTAAAACAGCCGGTGTGGTTCCTTCATCTGTGCTTATAGCAATGTCGATAGTAATTACCCCCTGGTGTGTACCTGCATTAATTTCATCAAAGGCCTTTTTTAATGTATTATAAGTGGCAGCTGCCGTACCAACAGTTGCCGTAACATTTACATTCTGTGCCTTAACCGTTCCGGTTACTGCAAATATGATGATGGCAGGAATGAATATCCTTTTTGCTAAATATTCAAATTTTTGGATAGTGGTTTTGTAAATTTTGACCATTTTATGGTGCTTTAGTTAAAATAAAATATTGTAATTTCAGATAAGTAAATAAATTTCTCACCTGCGTCTACTAATTACGTTTAGCAGAACGCCTGCACTTCAAATTCTTTTCAATTTGTCCAGACGATTTTATTCCAAACAAACTGTTGCATAACTTTTACCGTATGCTAAAAAGTAGTTACAAAGGAAAGGGATGTTTGTTTTCCAGGGCGGTGTTAACGGAGTTTGTTAAACATAGTAAAAATATATTTAAACTAAGCACAACAAATTACCGTAAATGTAGCTAAAAAACTGTAAAAACAGGCAAGAAATATTGCAGGTGCTATTACTGATTTTTAAATGGTTAATAAAAAAATTGCCACTGGTATATTTAGATACCAGTGGCAATCAGGTCTTTAATGTTATTAATGCTTTCAGGCCGGGATTTTAGATTCTTATTTTGACCTCCCGGGATTTCAATTTCTTTATAACTTGTTAATAATAAGATTAATAAACAACCCTGAACGTCAATTTTTGATTGTCATCCCCGGTGATGTTTAAC
>CALKVC010000103.1 GCA_937996595.1 uncultured Chitinophagaceae bacterium | reverse complement strand
AAACCTCAAACCTCAAACCTCAAACCTCAAACCTCAAACCTCAAACCTCAAACCTACTTCGTCGGCTCCTGCAACACATCTATAAACTCACTGCTGGCCGCTTCCATCCTGTTGGCAGCCCGGTTAATCTGTGTATCCAGGTAGCTATGGGCCAGGTATGCCAGCATCCCTATAATCAATCCGCTGGCGGAAGTGATGAGTTTGATATACATGGCATCAGCGATCTGGCTGATAGACGGGTTGCTGATGGTGGCGAATTCTTTCAGCAATATCACCAGCCCTACAATGGTTCCCACAAAACCGAACAACGGCGCTATCCTGGCGATTACGGAAAGCATGGTCAGGTTTTTTTCCATTTTATACATTTCCAGTTTACCAACTATTTCCATGCTTCTTTCAATGGCATCAATCGGCTTGCCTATGCGCTGTATTCCCTTATCAATCATCCTGGCAATGGGGTTGTTGGTATTTTTGGTAAGGCTCCTGGCAGCAGAAATATTGCCATTGCTGATATGATCACGGATGATGCTCATGAAATTATCATCAATCTTACCCATCTTGCGGATCACCAGCAACCTTTCAATGAAAAAATAGATGGCCAGGGCAAACAGGATTCCCAATGGAATCATCAATGGGCCGCCCTTGCTCAGTAAACCCCAAACAGATTCCACTTTTGCAGCGGAAACCGCGGATGTACTCAAACTATCGGTCTGTAAAAAAATGTCAAACATAAATGCTGATTATTTGCTGAATACTATAATAACTGATGATCATTCATTGATTCATCATTTCCAACTGCAATAAAACGAACTCAAAGCGCAATACAGCCTAACAAACTGTTAATGTTGCCGCATCTCCTGTAAAACAAGCCTCTTTACCGGTAAAAAGAAAGTAACCTAATATTAGTGCAGCAATGATACAACAGCTTTGTGCTTATCGTTTACCGGTTATTTTTTTGATTCCAGCTGCTGCATGGCCATGATCTGTTTCATGGTTTTTTCCATACCATCGCTGCCGCCATCCAGGAAAATCACATTCCCTTTACCATATTCGGCAAAGTTTTTTATGGCTTCCACCCACATGCTGAATAAAATAACATTGGTATCAAGGTTGGCCTGTTTCATTTCTGTTGCAGCCTGGCTCATCCCTTTTGCCACTTCTTCACGGAACAACGCTACACCCTGGCCGCGTAACTGGGCAGCCAGCCTTTCCGCTTCTGCAGCAATCTTGATAGCGTTCCCTTCAGCTTCTGCCGATTTTGTTTTGGTGATCAGGAGGGCCTGCCCTTCATTTTCGGCAGCAGCCTTCAGGTTATTACTGGCCACCACTTTGCTCATGCTTTCAATAATGGCCTGGTCGAATGTGATATCATTTATCTGCAGATCCTGCAGGTGGTAACCCCATTCTTCCAGGGATGCATCCACATGCTCTTTTACAAACTCCACGATATCCCTGCGCAATCCCAGTATTTCCGATTGTTTGCGGGTGGCCACAAAGGCCCTGATATTCCCTTCAATGGTTCTTACAAGTGCCTGCATCAGGTCTTTATCGCTGATGAACTTAAACGCCACTTTCTGGATCGTTTCTGCAGATTCATTCTGCACAGAATACAACAGCATCGATTTGAAATACACATTCGCCTGGTCAATGGTTACGGCCTGGAACTCCAGTTCCACCGACCTGTTCTGTATGCTCACTTTCTTATATATCTGTTCCAGGAACGGGATCTTGAAATTCAACCCGGGGTACATAATCCGGCGGTATTTGCCGAACATGGTTACCACGCCAATTAATCCCTGGTTGATGGTTACAAAACAACCAAATACAGCCAGTACCAACAGGATTATCCACCAAAATTCTCTTAACATGTCCATAGTTATATAATTTATTACGTAAGGTAATGATTTTTAAAATGCCCGGTCAGGACAACAACCCGCAGGCTGTTCATCATTCTCTGGTTAAACTTTGCGGCTTTTTTCCTCCCAGATCATGCCGAGGTGCACAATCATTTCAGCCGCCTTAACCATATCATTTACACCTATCCATTCCAGTTTGCTGTGTATGTTCTGCATGCCTGTGAATAAATTGGGGCATGGCAATCCCATAAAGCTTAACCGGCTGCCGTCTGTTCCGCCGCGGATACTTTCTTTTTTCACCGTAAGCCCTGCCCTTTCAATAGCCGCCGCTGCATAGGCTGCCACCTGTGGATGTTTTACCAGCACTTCTTTCATGTTCCGGTATTGTTCTTTGGCAACATATTCCATGGTTGCTCCTTTGTATCCGGATACAACATTTTCTGCTACCTGCTTTAACCTGTTGTGATGGGTTTGCAGCATGGCCGTATCAAAATCCCTCACGATAAAACTGATGGTCGCCTTTTCGGCAATGCCCGAAATGGAAACCGGGTGTATGAATCCCTGTTTATCTGATGTTGTTTCCGGGCTCCATTCATTTTTCGGCAATGCATCCAGCACGGCTCCGGCAATTTTAATAGCATTCACCAGTTTATCTTTTGCATAACCCGGATGGGCAATTACGCCATGAATGGTGATGGTTGCCCCGTCGGCACTGAATGTTTCATCTTCCAGGCTGCCGGCTTCACCGCCATCCAGCGTATAGCCGAAATGGGCTCCCAGCTTATTCATATCAATTTTTGCAGTGCCTTTACCCACTTCCTCATCGGGCGTAAACACAATGCGGATGGTTCCGTGCTTTACAGAAGGGTTGCTCATGAAATACTGTGCTGCCTGCATGATAACGGCCACACCCGATTTATCATCGGCACCCAGCAATGTATTGCCGCTGGCCGTTATGATATCATGCCCGATATGGTTTTCCAGGTACGGGCAATCCGCCTTGCGCAGCACCTGTGTTGCATCATCTGGCAGTACGATATCTGAACCATCGTACTGTTTGTGCAGCAGGGGTTTCACATGGGTGCCGCTGCAGTCGGGCGCCGTATCTACATGGCTGCAGAAACATATAACCGGGATATCCTTATTATCGCTGTTAGACGGAATCGTCGCATATACATAACCGTAATTATCCAGTTCCACATCACTTAACCCCATCCGTGTAAGCTCATCAAAAAGTATCTTACCTAAATCTTTTTGCTTTTCAGTTGTTGGGAAATATTCGCTTTCCGGGTCACTTTGCGTATCCACCTGTACATAGCGCATGAACCGTTCAGCAAGCGCTTCCCTGTTTATCTCAATCATCGTTTTAATTTTTATGATGACAAATGTATCATTAAATAAAGCTTCTGTAATAAAAAAAGCAGCCAACTTACGTGAACTGCTTTACTTATCATTACCGGAAAGTTTTGGGGTTACCCGGCGTTAATTTCTACCAGTTCAATATCAAACACCAGTTCCTGCCCGGCCAGGAAATGATTGGCATCCAGCACCACCACATCCTGCTTCACTTCAACCACCACTACCGGAACCGGTTGCCCGTGCTGGTTACTTAAAGTGAGGGTCATGCCGGGTTCCAGTTTCATATCGGGCGGCACATTTTCCATCGGGAATTCTATGATCGCCTCTTCCACCCTTTCGCCATAGCCTTCTTCGGCCGGAATATTGATTGTCTTTTTATCTCCTTTGACCATTCCCGGTAAAGCCGCATCAAATCCTTTGATCATCTGCCCGGCTCCAACGGTAAATTCCAGCGGCTCCCTGCCTGCTGAAGAATCAAATTGTTCACCGGAAATTAATTTACCGGTGTAATGTACTTTAACCACATCACCTGCTTTTACTTGTTGCATAGTATTCTTATTTTGGTTTACGCCGGTAAGATGTTCACCGGCATCCTGCAAAAACCCAATATTTAATAAAAAATTGAACTGCTGAAGGAGTTGCAAAGTTACGGAAAAACACAATTCTTGCTTAAAATTACCAACGGTTGGCCATTTATAGAAAACTTTATCCAACTTTGAAAGATGAAGCGCATAATTACCAGCCTATTCCTCTTTGCCTTGGCATTTCCAATTGCTGCGAACGCCCAGTTAAACAGGCAGGAAAAGAAAGTAATAACCGGAGCCGACAGGGTGGAGGTTTACCTTCCCTTTCTGAAAGAAAAGCGCGTTGGTGTTTTTGCCAATCATACCAGTATGGTTGCTAAAACGCACCTGGTTGATACCCTGCTTTCCCTTGGCATAAAGGTTGTAAAGATATTCGGACCGGAACATGGTTTTCGCGGCAAGGCCGATGCCGGTGAAACCGTTTCAGACGGGACCGACCAGAAAACCGGGATACCTGTAATCAGCCTCTACGGCAACCATAAAAAACCAACCAAGGCAGAACTGAAAGACCTGGACGTTCTGGTTTTTGATATACAGGATGTAGGTGTGCGCTTTTATACATATATATCGTCGCTGCAATACTTCCTGGAAGCTGCGCTGGAAAACCATAAGCCGCTGATGATACTCGACAGGCCAAACCCCAACGGTTTTTATGTTGACGGCCCGGTGCTTGATACCGCATACAGGAGTTTCATCGGCATGCAACCGGTACCGGTAGTTTATGGACTCACCATCGGCGAGTATGCGTTGATGTTAACCGGCGAAAACCTGTTGTCTGACGAAGCCAACCGGATTAATGCCTATAACATCACTACCAAACCGAATGCCGACACGCCTTTTCATGTTACCGTGATAAAGTGCAGGAACTATGACCATAATACACGGTATGTGTTACCGGTGAACCCCTCGCCCAACCTGAAACAGATGCAAAGTATCTACCTCTACCCTTCAACCTGCTTTTTTGAAGGCACGGTTCTTAGCGAAGGCAGGGGAACCGATAAGCCGTTCATCATGTTCGGCCATCCCAAGCTGCCATCAAGCCTGCATTCATTTACACCAAAGCCAAATGAAGGCGCAAAAACCGGCAAGTGTTTCTACCAGAAATGCTACGGCTGGGATTTGTGGGGTTCCAACGAAGAAGTATTACAGAAACTGGATGGAAAACTGCAGTTGCAATACCTGATAAAAGCATATAACCTGTTTCCGGGAAAAGACAGCTTCTTCCTTAAAAACAATTTCTTCCATAAACTGGCGGGCAATGATGTGCTGATGCAGCAGATAAAGAAGGGAATGCCTGAAGCTGATATCAGGGCAAGCTGGCAACCGGCATTAAACGCCTTTAAGGCCACGCGGAAAAAATATTTGCTTTACGCCGATTTTGACAATAAATGATGAACAGCAATAAAAACGTCAGGGATATCAGGATCATATTTATGGGAACACCCGAATTTGCAGTGGCTTCACTGGCTAAACTGGTGGATGGGGGTTGTACAGTAATAGCAGTGGTAACGGCTCCTGATAAGCCCGCAGGAAGGGGCATGCACATCCAGCAAAGCGCTGTAAAAAAATATGCCCTGGAAAAAGCTATCCCTGTATTACAGCCGGAGAAACTGAAAGATCCTGCATTTATTGCAACACTGCAATCATTGCAGGCCGACCTGCAGGTTGTGGTTGCATTCAGGATGCTGCCCGAAATTGTGTGGAATATGCCGCCCATGGGAACCATCAATGTTCATGGTTCATTGCTTCCGCAATACCGCGGAGCCGCACCCATCAACTGGGCTGTAATTAACGGTGAAGCATACACGGGCGTTACCACATTCAAATTAAGACATGATATTGACACCGGGAATATCCTGATGCAGGAAAAGATAGTTATCGGGGAATCTGAAACCGCCGGCGAACTGCACGACCGGATGAAAGATACCGGTGCTTCATTGTTGCTGCAAACGATTAAAGGTCTTGCAAACGGTACGTTACATGAAATTCCACAGGGTAAACTGGAAACCGATGTAAACGGGCCGCTGGTACATGCACCAAAAATCTTTACAGAAACCTGCAGGATAAACTGGAACAAAACGACCGGTGACATTTTTAACCTGGTCAGGGGCCTGTCACCATATCCATGTGCATTTACAGAACTACAGGGCAGGAAACTTAAAATTTTCAGGGCAGAAAAAATAATGGGCAGCCCGAACGTGGCGGCCGGCACGGTGCAATCTGATGGCAAAACCTATCTGAGGTATGCCTGCACCGACGGTTTCATAAACATACTTGAACTGCAACTGGAAGGGAAGAAAATAATGGAGACGGCCAATTTCTTACGCGGATTTCATTTTACAGAAATGCCGCACCCTTAATGATGCGGCACTGAAAATTTAAACCCTTATCGATTATTTTATTCCGAGTTTGAGCAGCAAAGCCGGATCAATGGCCTGTTTTGGAACAACCAGGCTGATTGTATTCATGGCGAAATACGCTTCAGATACATTCACATAGCCTAAGTATGGCCCGGTAGCTCCCCATGAATTCTTCACCAGGAAAAATTCCTTTCCCTGTTTTGATTTTTCAATTCCAACGATATGCATCAGGTGATCATCCTGGGTAGTAAGGTTTTCAAAATACTGCTGACGGAGGTTAGCAGACCATTCCATTTCCTTATCATCTGCAGTAACAGGGTTAACTGTTTCCTGGTCGTTGCGCTGGAGGAACATGGCCAGCCCGTTGTTGGTCATGAATCCGCTGTTGCTCACATCTGCATCCCACATCACGGTATACCCTTTATTGATGGCCGTTTTCACCATCTGCATCATATCTGCCAGCGGAATGTTGTAGTAACTGCCATTACTGAAATTATCAGGAACTTCCAGTATAAAGGGGGCATAAAACGGATGATGCGTAAATGAAGTGATGTTTACATAATCGTTGCTGTTGAATTTCAACACATCTTTAGCAAAAGATTTTGGCGTGTACTTAACACCGTTATAATCAAATTCAGCCGGGGGTTTGCCCAGGTGTTCGTTCAGCATGTTTTTGAAACTGTCGAGCCAGTTTGCCGGAACGGCCGGTGCACCAAGCAGCTCATCGAGGTATCTTTTAAGGATAACCACCACTTTGGTATGGTTAAGCGATTTTTCCCCTTCCCGTAAGCCGCTGTAAACCGATTCGGGCATGGCGCCATATGTGGCATAACTCCTGATAAGGTCGTGACCGAGCCCGCCTTCACTGAATTGTGTTTTACCCTGGCGCAGTATATAATTCTTTGCTTTTTCAATATAAATATTATACACGGTAAAAATTTCGCTCAGGTCTATATCTGCTTTGCCCGTATTTTTTATGAACTGGCTTTCCAGCAGCGATGAGGTGGAAAAACTCCAGCAGGTACCTGTCCTGGCCTGGTTCTTTACAGGTGTTACCGCATTGCTCTTCACAACGGTAAACCCGTCTGCAGCAACCTGTGCCTGCCGTTTACCTTTTTCACCTATCTGGGCCATTGTGCTGCCATACATGAACAGGGCACTAAAAACAACTGAAACAATTTTCTTCATAATCTTATTAATTAGTAGTTGATTGTACATTCAAAAATATCTGAGCTTACACCTAATTCACTGGTTGCCGCATTGCTCAGCCTCAGGATGATTCCTGCATTCTGACGAAGGTCAGGAATAAGGTCCAGCACTTTGGCATAAATAGTATTCCCGGTTGCCGGAAAAGTTACCTTTACGATGGTACCTGCCGGAATGGAATTGCTCAGGCAATAGTATTTCCCGTCTTCCCATCCGCTGGTACTTTTAAAAATACCGGCAGTACCCTTTTCCATCACGGGCTCGGCTTTGTCTTTCACCTGCTCCATATATGAAGACCTGAAAACCCCGCCATTAAAATCTTTACCGGCCATACTGGTTTGCTCTTCCTTAATAGGAACAGTTTTAACCGGTTTTTCAACTGCTTTTACTATTGCTTCTTCCTTTTTAGTAACCGGACTCTCTGTGCTTTCTGATTTCATTTCTTTTACAACCGGCTTTTCCTTCACCGGTTCGATGGCCGTTTTTTCCGGTTGTACTTTTTCTTCAGATATGGCTGCTGATTCTTTATATCCAACAATCAGGTTGGTGCCTTCGCTTAATCCGTCTGATGAAAGGTTGTTCCATTTCTTTATATCTGCTATGCTGGCATTGCTGTATTTTTTGCTGATAGCATACAAGGTTTCCTTTTTGGCCACTTTATGATAAACAGGAATTTTGGAAGCAGGCGAAACGGCTGTTTTTTCCGGTTCCTTTTTTTCTGCAGCTACTTTAACCGGAGTAACCGGTTTGGCAGGTTCTTCTTTTTTTACAACCTCATCTGTTTTGGGCGGTACTGCCTGTAATGGAGCCATGGTTGGCTTCAATGGTATTTTTATAACCTGTCCGAGTACCAGGTTTGTTTCCACCGGTATATTATTATAAGCTGCCAGTTCTCTTGGGTGTACATTGTATTTCCTTGCCAGGGAATATAATGTCTCTTTTGCCTTTACTGTATGCGGTGTTTGGGCTCCCGCAAAGAGCGGGATAATAAATAAAAGAAACAGTACATTTTTCATAGACAAAATTTTATTCCTGCAAAGATGCAGAAATTAGTTGGTTAAAGGCATGCTCACTTGTTAAGAATACGCCAGCCTTTTGGGTAGTAATTATTGATACGGCCCGGTAATATTTTGGCCCAGCCGAGGTTTGCATCATGATACCTGATCAACGCCCATCCTTTTACAGCGGTACCTGTTACCAGTTCTTCGCGGCGCAGGTAATGAAGTGCCTCTTCCAGTTGTACTGATACACATGGTACATGCTCCGGTAACAGATTACTCATGGCAAGTTCATGATCGGGTAACAGTTGATTGCGAATAACTTTCCCCAGTTTTACACCGGATTTCTTAACATATAAAAGCGCCTGGAGCAACGCCATATCATCCTGCAAAGATGCCGGAACTGCAAACAGGTCATCCTGCCATTTAAAAATGGAAAGCTGCGCCTGTCCATCCAGGAAATGGCTGCAGGTTTCCAGTTCTGATGCTGATGGCAACACGAACTTTGATTTTTTAAGTATATGTTTTCCTTCTGCTGCTTCACCGGTTTTCCTGAAAGCGGCCAGGAAGAAACCTTCCCCTTTCACCTTATCCGGGTAAAACCGGTATCCCCATGCTTTTCCATCTGTTGAACCGGTTTCAACCAGCCCCCAGTCATTACCTGCCAATAAGCGTATACCCGTTACCGGAAGTTCTGAGATGAGCCAGGATGCAATGAGCTCATCTTCTTTTTCAGAATAGGAACAGGTTGAATAAATCAATATGCCACCGGGTTTTAAACAGGGCAATACATCGGCCAGGATACGCTCCTGGCGCTGGCTGCAGAGGTCTACATTACCCGGGCTCCATTCAGAAACAGCCAATGGGTCTTTGCGGAACAAGCCGCTTCCGCTGCAGGGTGCATCAACCACTACCAGGTCGAAAAATGATGGTAACCGTTGAAAATCCCTGGGATCGTTATTGGTTACCACAACATTTGCGCCTCCCCATTTGCTGAGGTTTTCCTCCAGTATGTTAACCCTCGGCTTAATTACTTCGTTGCTAACCAAGAGGCTATTATCTGGTATGACAGATTGTAATAAAGTTGATTTTCCACCGGGCGCAGCACAAAGATCAAGCACCCGTAATGGTTCTGACAGGTTACATGTTTGCCTTACGGCTTCTTCCAGGAACATACTGCTGGCTTCCTGTACATAGTAAGCACCTGCATGAAACATCGGATCAAGGGTAAAGGAAGGCCTTTGTTTTAAATAATATCCTTCGCTGCTCCAGGGAATTTTTCCGGCTGTTTCATTGTATATGGCACAGAAGTTTTTTAATCCCTTGCCCGGGTTAAATCTTACAGATGTTACTGTTTCAGCTGATTCATGCACCTGTACAAAGGCTTCTTCATCAAAGCCCGGCAAGCCCCTTAACGATTGTACCAGTGCCGCTGGAAGTTGCAATAGGTTGAATTATTTTTTGAAGGAATTGTTATAAAAAATAATAACACAGAAACCAGGAACAGAAAATCACTTGCTGCCTGGTTGTGTACGTTTCATCAAGGCTCTCAATGTAAGAAAATACTGAATCAAACTGATTTCACTTCCGTACAGAGATCCTGAAGCACTTTTTTTGCATCACCGAAAAGCATGGCTGTTTTCGGCTGAAAGAACAGTGCGTTTTCAATGCCTGCATAACCGGGTTTCATGCTGCGTTTATTCACAATAACATTTTTGGCCTGTTCCACTTCCAGTATCGGCATACCGTAAATGGGCGATGCCGGATCGTTTTTGGCTGCAGGGTTTACCACATCATTGGCACCGAGTATGAGCACTACATCGCATGTTTTAAATTCATCGTTGGCTTCTTCCATTTCAAGCAGTTTTTCATAACTCACATCTGCTTCTGCCAGCAATACGTTCATATGCCCGGGCATACGTCCGGCAACAGGATGAATGGCATACTTTACTTCAACGCCTTTTTCGTGCAGTATCTTTTCCAGTTCATGGCAGGTATGTTGTGCCTGTGCCACAGCCAGCCCATATCCCGGAACGATCATCACTTTATTGGCATAACTCATCAGCATGGCTGCATCACTCAGGGTTACTTCCTTATAGCTGCCCTGCTGGCCTCCGGCACCTGAAACCGTGCTGTTGTTACCGCCGAAAGATCCAATCAGTACATTTTGCAGGGAACGGTTCATGGCTTTGCACATGAGTATGGTGAGCAAGGTTCCTGCGGCGCCAACCAATATGCCGCCCGTAAGCATCACTTTATTATTATATAAGAATCCGCCACATGCGGCTGCTACGCCGGTAAAGGAATTCAACAGTGAAATAACAACCGGCATGTCTGCCCCACCGATAGGCATTACAAACAACACGCCATATAATAATGAAACAGCCAGTATTCCATACAGCAGCATGGGCTGAGCCGGATCAGTTATCAGCCAGGCACCGGCGCCCAGTGCAACAAGGAGCATTCCAATATTGATGAGGTTAAGTCCTGGAAAACTAACATCCTTCACTTTACCATTCAGTTTTCCCCAGGCGATCATGCTACCGGCAAATGAAACAGATCCGATGATGAGCCCAAGCACGATGATGAGCACTTTTCCCGTATGCCCTGTTGATATACCCGTTAACGTTATTTCATCTGACAGGTGATTAAATTCCACCAATGATATCAGCGCTGCACAAGCGCCACCCATTCCATTGAACAGGCTAACCATCTCTGGCATGGCAGTCATTTTTACTTTCTTCGCAGCCAGGGTTCCGATGATGGCACCGATTAACAGCCCCGCAAATATCCATCCATAATTGTGCAACCTGGCCTGTTCTTCATCCCTGTATAAAAAAATAGTGGCAAAAATGGCAATGGACATACCAGCTGCTGCCACCAGGTTTCCCTTCCTGGCAGTTGTTGGATGAGACAACATTTTAAGCCCGAGTATGAAAGTAACCGAAGCAAGCAGGTAACAGATGGTGAGTATATGTTCGCTCATGATTTATGATGGAGAATGGATGATAGATGATTTATGATGTAAGATGTATGATGTATGATTTAGGATGTATGATTTTTTGATTTGTAGTAAACTAACAGGCAATCATTTTTTCTTACCCTTGAACATTTCCAGCATGCGGTCGGTAACAACAAAACCACCAACCACATTCAGTGTACCCAGAATAACTGCCAGGAAACCAAGCACCAGCGCCAGGTAATTATCCGTTTCGGCCTTGCCCATTACAATGATGGCGCCTATGATAACCACGCCATGTATGGCATTGGCGCCGCTCATCAGCGGGGTGTGCAGCACACTGGGAACCCTCCCGATTACTTCAATACCAACAAACACCATCAATATCACGATATAGATGATCTGTTGATTTTCCGACAACCAGCCTAATACATTTTCCATATAACAATTTTAAAATCCGTTTTGTAAAAAAACATCAAACCAGTAAAGCATTAATTCGTTCATTCGTAACCGTTCCCCCATGTGCGATGCAGGTACCCTTCACGAGGTCGTCTTCAAAATTCAAATTAAGATTTCCATCCTTGCTATTGATAACCAACTGCAGGAAATTGAGCGAGTTCTTACCATATAACTTGCTCGCATCTCCGGGCATGGTTGACGGCAGGTTTGAATTACCAACAATGGTAACCCCGTTGTATGAAACCGTTTCATTGTTTTTAGTTTGATCTGTATTTCCACCGGTTGCAGCAGCGATATCAATGATTACAGATCCGGGTTTCATCAGGTTCAGCATATCAGTGGTAATCAAAACAGGTGCTTTTTTCCCGGGAATCTGTGCGGTTGTAATAACCACATCGGCCTTTGCCACACTTTCTGCAATCTTAGCTTTCTGCCTTTGCATGAATTCTACTGTCTGTTCAACTGCATAGCCGCCTGCTGCTTTAGCATCGGCTGCTCCTTCCACTTCCACAAATTTTGCGCCCAGGCTCATCACTTCCTCTTTTACAGCCGGCCTGGTATCAAACACTTCAACCACCGCACCCAATCTCCGGGCTGTTGCAATTGCCTGTAAACCGGCCACTCCAGCGCCAAGAATAAGCATTTTTGCCGGGGGAACGGTACCGGCTGCCGTCATGAACATGGGAAAATACCTTGGGAATAAACCGGCAGCATGCAATACAGCTTTATATCCGGCGATGTTTGCCTGGCTGCTCAGCACATCCATGCTTTGTGCACGGGTTGTACGTGGCAGCATGTCTATACTGAAAACGGTAAGCCCTTTACCTGCCCATTTTTTTATCAATTCTGCTTGAAATAGTGGCTGAAACAAACCGAAGATCACTTTGGCCCTGCACTGTTCCATATCTGCACCCGATGGAGCATTTATGGTAAGCAGCATATCTGCCTGTTGCAATACATCCTGACGGGAAGCCATACCGGCACCGGCTTGTTTATAAGCATCATCAGATGCAAATGCTTTTTGGCCCGCACCCTGCTGGATAATTACATCAACATTCCATTTTTTTAATACAGGAATATGTTCTGGTAAAAGTGAAACCCTGGAATCGCCAGCGGGTTCTTGTAAAACGCCAATTATCATATTAAGACTATAGTATCAAAGTTAAGGAAATTTAAAATCTGATCCGGAACTGCTGTTTTATTTTAAAATCCGGATTAATAAACACTATCCCGATAAAAAACAGGTCGATCGTTAACGTAACATCCGGATGCATGCTGATATGTTCCCAGGCTTCTTCCATCCCTTTGCTCCAGTGAATATCATCAAAAATAAATATGGTTGAATGCCCTGCATTCCGTCGAATCATTTCAAAATACTGAATGGTTGATTCTTTACGGTGGTTGCCGTCAATGAAAACCATATCAACCATTTTTATAGATTGTAACAACTGCGGCAATGTTTCATCAAAACGGCCCTGCAACAGGCTTATTTGCTTTAACTGCATCTTTTCAAAATACTGCTTAGCCTTAGCTGCAATTGCGGGTGCTCCTTCCAGTGTAAAAACGGATGCTGCCGGGTTACCGGACGCCAGGTATGCCGTGGTAATACCAAATGAGGTTCCTAATTCAAGGATGGTTCCGGGTTTGTAATATTGCGACATCCTGAACAGCAATTGAGCATACTTTTTCGGTTTTAAAGAAGATGCCGCTATTTTACTGATACGCCTGGATTTTGTTTTGATAACAGTAGAACCGGCACCGAAATCGGCTACTTCAATAATAGAATCGTCTTTCAACAAAGCATGGCGTTCCTTTTCGATAGTTTGGTAACAGGGATATGCTTTCCTGTCGTTCAGCACATTTTTTATAAAACTGAAAACAAAGGGTGAATGCACTCCGTGACCTTTACCGTTGGACGCGCTGAACAGGTAACGTGCATATTTGATGGCTAATTGAACGGGGGAATACAAATAATTGGAATAAGTAAGTTATAAAATTTTCCAGGTACAAAAAAATCATTTACCTCCTGTCCCAAACCTGGAAAGAATATGCGAATGCGTGTTTATCGTCAGCTTCAAAATCAAGGTTGTGTGTCATCATCCATACAGATTCATCTATTGGCGGAAAAAACGTGTCTGCATCCAATACGGCATGTACCCTTGTCATGTATATCCTTTGTGCATTACCGATAGTCTGTTCATAAATTTCTCCGCCACCGATGATGAACAATTCTTTACAATTGGTTCTGTTGCCCTTTTCAATAGCATCTTTTACATCCGCTGCAACTTCAACATGCTCAGTATGCCAGCCCGCCTGTCGGGTGATTACAATATTGAATCTTCCCGGTAAAGGCTTTCCTACAGATTCGAATGATTTTCGCCCCATGATAACCGGCATGCCCCAGGTGGTATTTTTAAAATACTTCAGGTCGTTGGGCAGGTGCCATAACAATTGGCCGTTTTTGCCAATGGCATTGTTGGTGGAAGCAGCTACTATTAGAGAGATTAACATAAATTAGGAATAAGGAATAAAAAATAAGAAATTAGGAATACAAAATTAAAATGATGACAACATTTATAAAAAGCAATTTTCAACAGTGTATTCATTTGTTTGATGTAAGTTTTTGATTCCTCCTGGCGGTTTCAATACTTTTCAAAAAAATTGCCAACAGTTCGTTACACTCCTTTAAAGCTATCATAACAACCTGGTTTACTAAAACTGGCTTTTCATTTATTATTCTCAAGTTAATTCTCGTCTCCCTGATCTCTTTTAAAACCATTTTCATTTTATGTATAAAATCTGCCTGAGATTCTGCTGCTTGTGCTTCGCCATATATTAAAACTGAGGCAGTACAACTTTTTGATAATTGGAAAGCTAAATTCTGGCCAGCTTTATCATTAGGCAATAACTCAACAACACTCAAACAAAAACAGGCAAATTTTACTAATCTATCTTCCAGATTAAATTTCACCAAACTCATGATTACGAAATTTGGAAGGTAAATTAAAAATCAAACAGCCGGTACTTTAGTTGTTTTCCTCATTAAATGTGCGTATTTTCCCCCAACCTGTAACTCCAACTTTCTTATTATTTATTTCTTATTATTTATTTCTTATTATTTATTTCTTATTAATTATTTCTCACACCGCCACAGGCGCTTTTATTCCCGGATGCGCTTCATAATTGAGCAACTCAAAGTCTTCATACCTGAAATCAAAAATATCTTTCACAGCAGCATTCAATTTCATGGTTGGCAAAGCGAATGGCGTTCTGGTTAACTGCAGGGTTGCCTGTTCAAAATGATTGCTGTATAAATGCACATCACCAAAAGAATGGATGAACTCACCCGGTTCCATATCACAAACCTGCGCAATCATCAATGTAAGGAGTGCGTAAGATGCAATATTGAATGGAACACCTAAAAAAACATCCGCAGAGCGCTGGTATAACTGGCAGCTTAATTTCCGCTTTCCATTTTTTCCGGGTGCCGACGTATAAAACTGGAACAGGCAATGGCAAGGCATCAGTTTCATCTTTGGTAAGTCTGCTACATTCCAGGCGCTTATGATCATGCGCCTGCTGTCGGGGTTGGTTTTCAGTTGTTTTATCAGTTCCATTACCTGGTCAACTTCCACGCCACCCGCACCTTCCCAACTGCGCCATTGTTTACCGTAAACCGGGCCAAGATTTCCGTCTTCATCTGCCCATTCATCCCAAATTTTAACCTGATGTTCTTTTAAATAGGCAATATTGGTATCTCCTTTCAGAAACCACAATAATTCATGAATGATGCTTTTCAGGTGTGTTTTTTTGGTTGTAACCAAGGGGAAACCATCCTGCAGGTTAAAGCGCATCTGGTAACCGAAAACGCTCCTGGTTCCGGTACCTGTCCGGTCGTTTTTATCTTCCCCTGTTTCAATAATATGCTTAAGAAGTTGTAAATATTGTTGCATAGCTGCAAAGTAAGTGAAAACTAAAAAGTGATTCACCAAAAGTTATCAAGAGGAGCAATTACTCCAGGTAAACCTGTAAACACCAAACCACAAACCTCAAACCTCAAACCTCAAACCTCAAACCACAACCCACATTTCAGTATCTTTGCATCGAAGAATTTCGATATGAGTAAAAAAGGAAAAGTGTTGATGGCTATGAGTGGCGGTATTGACAGTACCGTGGCTGCCCTGATGCTGCATAAAGAAGGCTATGATGTGGTTGGCATCACCATGAAAACATGGGATTATGCAACCAGTGTGGGAACAACCGGCAAAAAGGAAACCGGCTGCTGCAATATCGATAGTTTTAATGATGCCCGCCAGGCGGCTGTACAACATGGTTTTCCGCATTTTATACTGGATATAAGGGAAGAGTTTGGTGATTTTGTAATTGAGAATTTTGTAGAAGAATACCTGGCCGGCAGAACGCCCAATCCCTGCGTGATGTGCAATACACATATCAAATGGCGGGCCTTGCTTAAAAGGGCAGATGCGCTAGGATGCGATTTTATTGCAACCGGCCATTATGCCCAGGTTTTGCAGCACAGCAACGGCAGGTATTTCATCAGGAAGGGACTGGATGAAACCAAGGACCAGAGCTATGCGTTATGGGGTTTGCAACAAGACCTGCTTAGCAGAACCATTCTTCCATTAGGAACCTACCACAAGTCTGCCATCAGGAAAATGGCCGAAGCGTTCGGTTATCCCGAACTGGCCAAAAAAAATGAGAGTTACGAAATTTGTTTTGTTCCGGATAATGATTACCGTGGATTCCTGAAACGCAAAGTGGAAGGATTGGAAGAAAAAGTAAACGGCGGAAATTTTACCGATCAGGAAGGCAATATCCTGGGCAAGCATAAAGGATATCCTTTTTACACGGTTGGCCAGCGGAAAGGCCTGGATATTGCCCTTGGAAAACCGGCTTTTGTTACCAAAATTATTCCGGAGACCAATACTGTTGTGCTGGGCAGTGAAGACGACCTGAACAGGCAGGAAATGTGCGTAAACCAGTTAAACTGGATGAAATATGAAGGCCTAACGGAAGAAATGGAAGCTACAACCAAAATACGCTATAAAGACAAAGGGGCGCTCAGCAAACTGTATACATACGAAAAAGGGATAAAAGTTCGTTTCTTTGAAAATGTAAAAGGTATTGCGCCCGGGCAGAGCGCCGTATTTTATGAAGGCGAAGATGTGATTGGCGGTGGTATTATCCAGCGTTACTGATTAACGGAAACTTCAAAAGCAGCATTTTTGCCATCAGGGCAATCTGTTCAGATTAAATATGTACCTTGAATTGTATGAAAAAACTAATTCCCTGCATTTTCCTGGCAGCACTGGCCGCTGTTTTTAGTTCCTGCGGCAAATCCAGTATCGACTTTCAGACGCCGCAACTGGAAGAATATTTTCCTTTACAGACAGGCAAATTCATTACGTATAGTCTCGATTCGCTGGTTTATACAAATTTTGGCACAACCGCTGAAACACATAGTTACCAGGTAAAATTTGTGGTAGATTCCTTGATTACGGATAACCTCGGACGGCCTGCATACCGCATATTCAGGTATATCAGGAACAATCCGGCTGCTGCCTGGGTTCCGGATAATACATTTACCGCAGTTAATACATCCAATTCATTGGAATTCATTGAAAACAATATGAGGTTCATCAAACTGAAACAACCGGTGAGAGATGAGTTTTCATGGAAAGGGAATTCATTTATTGATACCTATTCCCTCAATTCGCAGGTGAAATACCTGGATGACTGGGATTATGTGTATGATAGCGTGGGCCAGGCTGCCCAGGTGGGAAGTTTCAACCTTGCCAATACGCTGCTGGTTAATCACCGCGATGAAGTGATCGGTAACCCCACCGATCCAAATTCATATTCTGAAATAAATATCAGCCGCGAAAGATATGCATCCGGTATCGGTTTGGTTTACCGCCATTTCTTTCATTCAGAATACCAGCCACCGGTACCGGGGCTTGGCGGTTATTTTGTAGACGGCTCCTATGGCATCATCCTCACCATGATTGAACATAACTGATGCAGGTGCCGCATCATTTTCCTCTTGTAAAAAGGATATAATCAAAACCGGGAATTTCTTTCATACCAACCTGCCTGAACATGGTAACTAACTGTCCGCGGTGGTAACTCTGGTGATTGAACAGGTGCATCATCACTTCATGAACCGGTTGTTTGAACTGTTCCTTCTTGGAATTCCGGTAAATAAACTCATGCTCCATGGCCGCTTCTGTAGCCTGTTCCGCCCATTCGCTCCATTGTATGGATTGTTTGATCAGGTTATTGCATAATTCATTGGCATTCCCGCTAAAGCCGGCACTGGGTATATCAAGATGTTCATTCATTTTCAGCCGCTGCCACCAGATGGATTCTGCATCCCATAAATGCAGAACAGTAGCATAAATGCTGTTGAAACTGCTGGTAACCTCCCTGTTTGCCTGTTCAGCCGATAATTTGCTGATACAATTTGCCAGGCGCTGGTTAGCCCAAACATTGTAAGCAGCATACCGGGAGAAAATTTTCTTCATTCATTAGATTTTATCTTCAAAATTAACCGAATTAAATATCCTTGCAGATTTTAGTTTTACAGTATATTCATCCTTTAAAAATAAAAACGAAAACAGGTATGCAGGTTACTATAAGAAAAGCGGTTAAGGAAGATTGCACCCGGATGATGGAACTGATACATGAACTGGCTGATTACGAAAAAGCGCCGGAAGAAGTAACCGTTTCATTTGACCATTTTGTTGAAAGCGGATTTGGCGAAAACCCGGTTTGGTGGGCCTTTGTTGCGGAAACAGACGGACAGGTTAACGGGTTTGCCCTGTATTATATCAGGTACAGCACCTGGAAGGGTAAACGGCTGTACCTGGAAGATATACTGGTAACAGAAAAACTGAGGGGAAAAGGCATCGGCAAACTATTATTTGACAGGTTAACGCAGGAATGCAGGGAAAGAAAATACAGTGGCATGGCCTGGCAGGTGCTTGACTGGAACGAACCTGCCATTCATTTTTACAAAAAATATGAGGGCCTTCATATTGACAGCGGATGGCTAAACTGCAGTTTGCCGGTATAGAAAAATGATGTACCTATGAATTTTTTTTCTCATCCAGGCAGCAGGATGATTTTTCATATCCTCTATTGTTTGACCAACAAATTCTCTTAATAATATAATCATGACAACAATGCTTAAAACAACAATTACCAGGCTTATCCTACCGGTGATGGCTATCCTGTTTTTTGCTTCCTGCCAGAAGGAAGTAAGTGGCGATGGAAGCAATACCGTGTTGCTCCCCGATTTTACTGTAAAAGTAGCTTCTTCTGTTTCCGGATTTGTAACCGACGAAAATGATGCGCCGGTTATGGGCGCTTCGGTTACAGCAGGAACCGGCTCTGCCAGCACAGATAAATACGGATATTTTGAGATAAAGAATACCCAGGTGGTGCAAACAGCGGCTGTAGTTACCGTAAGCAAACCCGGTTATTTCAAAGGCATAAAGACATATATTGCACAAACAGATAAAGCTGCTTTCTTCCGGATCAAACTGATTCCAAAAACCATTGCCGGAACCGTTCCTGCAGCTACAGGCGGAAGTGTTACCCTGGCCAATGGCCTGAGTATCGTATTTCCGGCCAATGCGGTAGTAAATGCTTCTACCAATACTGCCTATAGCGGTACCATCAATGTTGCAGCTCACTGGATAAGCCCAACTGCAACAGATTTAAACCTGGAAATGCCCGGCGACCTTCGTGGAATTTCTGCAGACGGTTCATTAAAAACACTTACTACATATGGCATGGTAGCTGTAGAACTTACGGGCACTTCCGGTGAGTTATTACAAATAGCAACAGGCCAGAAAGCCACTTTAACGATGCCGATACCTTCCGCCATTTTATCAAATGCCCCGGCTACCATTCCGCTTTGGTCATTTGATGAAACCAAAGGATTGTGGAAAGAAGAAGGCCAGGCTGTTAAATCGGGCAGTAATTATGTAGGCGATGTAAGCCATTTTTCATTCTGGAATTGTGATGTGCCGGCTAATTATGTACAGTTCAACTGCACGGTTAAGAATAGCGATGGCATACCCATTTCCCAGGCGCTTGTGAAAATATCCGTTGTCGGAAACCCCAATAATGCCGGTTATGGATATACTGATTCATCCGGTTATGTTGGTGGAGCGATTCCTGCTAATTCACAGCTTTTGCTGGAAATTTTCCCGGGCTACTTTTGCAATACAGCTATTTATAGCCAGAATTTCAGCAGCGGAACCAGCAATGTTTCTTTGGGCATCATTACTGTAAATCTTTCTTCAGGAATAGCAACCGTAAGTGGTACGGTAACAAATTGTACCGGCAACCCGGTTACCAATGGTTTTATCATTTCGCAAATTGATAATTATTATTACAGGTATGCCCTGAGCAATACCGGTTCATTCAGTTTTACCAGCGTATTGTGTAATAATACCGCCAATGCCGTATTCATTGCAGAAGACCTCACATCTTTACAGCAAAGCACACCTGTAAACCAAACCCTGGTACCGGGAGCCAATGCCATTGGAAACCTGCAGGCATGCGGAACTTCCATTCAGCAGTTTATATCATATACAATTGATGGTGGAACTCCTGTAGAATTTACATTCCCAACTGATTCAATAGGCCATTACGGCAATGGCTCAACAGCCATCAATACAATTTATGGTTCACGAAATACCCCTTCCCCTCAATCTTTCGTAAACTTCTCCTTTACCAATGCCGGTATTGGGGTAGGAAGCGTTCAAACTTTGGAAATGTTTGGTTCTTCTGAAATTGGAACACAAACCTCGCAACCATCATCAATAAATGTAAACATTACTGAATACGGCGCCGTAGGCGAATTCATTGCAGGTAATTTCACCGGGATTGTTGTTGCACCCGGCACACCACCTGTAAATAAAACCATTGCCTGCACTTTCAGGGTTAGGCGAAGTTTTTAATTGTCTGATTGGTTTTTGATTTTTAGTTATAAAGAGAAAGGTTCCCATAAACTGGGAGCCTTTTTCTTCTAAATGGATTATGTAAACATTAACTTTTTTTAATAAATTATGTTTCATCATTAAAAAAAAGAATAGCCATCTTGACTTACTTTTGCAGCACAAAAATTCTCCGCAGAGAATAAGGGCAGGATTGTTTATAAAAACCTCCGCGAAATCTACATTTCCTCTTTTCTCCGCGGTTAATAAGGCTGAATAACGTTTCCAATGTACAAGGGTGCGACGCCACTGAAGTTCAACAGGAATACAATGGCCGGGCTCATAAAAAAATAAAGTATGTCAGAAAAAATAACCATGGGCAGCAACGGCTTGCTGCAGGTTCCCAACCATCCAACCATCCCGTTCATAGAAGGTGACGGCATTGGGCCCGATATTTGGAAAGCCAGTGTACGCGTATTTGATGCAGCCATTCAAAAAGCTTATGGTGGCGACAAAAAAATTACCTGGCTTAAAGTGCTGGCGGGTGAAGAAGCGTTTAAAAAAACCGGTGAATGGATGCCCGAAGCAACCATGGACGCTTTTAAGGAATACCTGTTGTCAATAAAAGGCCCGCTTACCACACCTGTTGGCGGCGGCATCAGGAGCCTGAATGTGGCATTGCGCCAGGAACTGGATCTGTATGTTTGCCTGCGGCCGGTAAAATATTTTGAAGGTACGCCATCACCTATGTGGCAACCGGAAAAAGTGAACATGGTAATTTTCAGGGAGAATACGGAAGATATATATGCCGGCATTGAATTTATGACCGGCACGCCGGAAGCTTCAAAACTGATGCACTTCCTGGTTGATGAACTGAAGGTGAAAGCATTCCGTTTTCCTGAAACCACCTCACTGGGTGTAAAACCGGTGAGTAAGGAAGGAAGTGAAAGGCTAATCAGGGCATCTATTAAATATGCCATTGAACATAAGCTTCCTTCGGTAACGATAGTGCATAAGGGCAATATCATGAAGTTTACCGAAGGTGCTTTTAAAAACTGGGGATACGAACTGGCGGAAAGGGAATTTGCCGGACAGGTTTATACCTGGCAGCAATGGGAAAAAACCAAAAAAGAAAGCGGTGAGGCGGTTGCCAATGAAGAGATGAAAATAAGCGCTATTGGTGGAAAAGTGATTATTAAGGATGCCATAGCCGACAACTTTTTGCAACAGGCCCTGCTGGCGCCGCAGGATTACAGCGTGATAGCAACCCTTAATTTAAACGGAGATTATATTAAAACATTAACTAATTCTAAAGGCAATAAAGACTTAAGAATTTTTGATTATTGTTTTAATAATGATACTTTATGGGTATGTAATGCAAATGGAATTCAAGAAATTGTATTAAATAAAATATTTCAAGACACTATTAAGCCTAAAATATTTATAACTGAAATTAAAATTAACGATAGTTTAAAAATTAATAAAACAAATAATTTCAGCAGT
>CALKVC010000102.1 GCA_937996595.1 uncultured Chitinophagaceae bacterium | reverse complement strand
CAATTTGGTTAACAGGGCTGAAATGCCCGGCCTGCCGTTTTGCCCGCTGAAACCCATTTCTGCATGGTCTTGTACCGGCTGTGTGGTTTGTTGTTCCAGGGAAGCAGCCCGTTCATTCCAGAAGAATTTGTTTTCAACTGCAAACCTGGCATTTACCAGGCGCATGGAATGCCTGCCTGTTACGCCACCTTCAACACCACTGCTTACCAGTGCCGTATCGCTGAAAGCGAATTCCTGTTTGTGACAACTGGCACAGGAAACCGTATTGCTGATGCTTAAGTTTTTATCATAGAACAAAACCCTTCCCAGGGTTGCCTTTGCATTGGTGATGGTATTTCCACCTGTATTGTCTTTTACTATATAAGTTGGTTTAACCTGGCCGGCATAGTTTGCCAGGTTATCGGGATCAATATTGCTGCCAAACGTAGCTTTAATGGCTGCATATGGGTCAATGGCGGGCGAATCATCACTTTTGGAACAACTGGCTGCTATGATGATAAACAAAACAATTCCCCCGATAAAATAGCTGGATTTTCTCATAAATTCAATTCTGAAACCATTAGACCTGAAAAATAAGTAAAAGTTTAATGCCTCATAATATTATTAATGGACAGAACTTACATTAACGGTTTCTATGCCCACCAGGTGCAGTTCAATGTGCCGGTCACGGGCCTTGTTGCCAAATTCACTGATTATTTCCAGTATATCGTAATCAATAAAATTACAATCGCTGCCGTCAATGGTCAGTACCGAATATTCAGGAATGTCATCCAGCACTTTCTTAAGTTTCACTTTATTAAGGAAGGTTACGTTGCTGTTCAGCCTTATCAGGTCGGTTTCAATGCCATGCACTTTCGATTTGGTAATCCTGTATTCGGCTTTGAAATTATTCTGTATGATGAAATAAATGGAAATGAGCAGCCCGATACAAATGCCTATGAGCAGGTCTGTTAACAGGATGATGATGATGGTTATCATAAATGGCAGGAACTGTTTCCAGCCAAGTTTCCACTGGTTCCTGAACAATTTTGGCTTGGCCAGGTTAAATCCGGTGATAAGCAAAATAGAAGCCAGGGATGCAAAGGGGATCAGGTTCAGTAAAAAAGGTATAAGTAATACAGCCAGTAATAAAAATACCCCGTGGGTGATGGCAGACATTTTTGTGCGGCCGCCTGCATCTACATTGGCAGCACCCCTAACAACAACCGCAGTAATAGGTATGGCGCCCAGCAACCCGCAACACATATTGCCGATTCCCTGGGCAACCAGTTCCCTGTTAACGGGGGTGATCCTATTGTGTAAATCAAGCTTGTCAATTGCTTCAATGCAAAGCAGTGTTTCCAATGAAGCCAGTATGCCGATGAGGGCGCCTTCTTTCCAAACGGCTGCAGAACTGAATATTTGCGAAAAATCCGGAAAGCTGATACTTTCAAACAGGTTAGATGGGATTAGTACCAGTTGTGATGGCTGTAGGCTAAATGCCGGGTTTACCAAATTGGCTGCTGCATTGATGGCAATACCGGTTATTACAACTATGAGCGGGGCAGGTATCGCTTTCAGTTTTTTTGCACGGGGCTGTTGCATCATAAGCATGATGGCAATAGATATAACGGTAATGAGTAAGGCAAGCGGGGTTATGTGATGGCTGAAAGATGACAGGTTACCCCAGGTATTTTTTGAAGTGAACAATTCCAGGAAACCGCTTGTCCAGAAATCGGGTTTATCATACCCTATAGCCAGCGGTACCTGTTTAAGAACAAGTATGATGCCAATAGCGGCAAGCATCCCTTTTATGACGGCAGATGGGAAAAAATTGGCGATGGATCCCAGTTTAAGCACGCCTAACAGAACCTGGAAAATACCGGCAATGATAACTGTAAGCAGGAATATCCTGTAATCTCCAAAACCGATGATGCTGGCTGCTACGATGGTTGACAGTCCGGCTGCCGGGCCCGAAACAGCTAAAGCAGAACCGCTGACTGATGCTACAACAATTCCACCAATGATACCGGATACTAAACCTGCATACAATGGTGCACCGGAGGCCATAGCAATACCCAGGCATAAGGGAAGTGCCACTAAAAATACCGATAGCCCCGCTGCTAGATCGTGCCGGAGCCACATGATCTTATAATACCGGACTGTACGTTTCACATGCCAAAAAGTAAATTTGCCGCCGCAAAGATACGTTTTATCAGCATCATGATTTTTTAGGTAATGGCAATAAACCCAATTAAGTGAATACGGTAAAGTAGTTGTTGAGCACTGATATTTTTACCGCAATTATTTTGGTGAAGCCTGTGCGTATTTTTCCAGTAAATACAGGTAAGGTTTGTGCAGGTGGTGTACAAAAATATTTTTTTCGTTGTCAGGGTAAATGGCATAATAACCCGAATCAGGCGTTAATACGATAGTTGTTCCTGTTCTAACATAATGGTTGCTGTTGACATAAGTTGGCGGCACAAAATCTTTCAGTGTCTTATTCACCTGCTTTGAAACCATTTTACCCAGGTATTTTTCATAAGTGCGCTGAGCTTTCCTGGTTGGTTTGTCTAACCTGTTGAAGGCATGCATGAAAGCAACCCTTTTTAAAAATGGTTGTTTCCTGATCATCGGTTTTGCATTTACAAACGGGTTGGTTGTGTTAAAATCATGCAGGGTTTGGATAGACATCGGCGTTTCCGGCACCCAGTCGGCGCTGTTAACCACATTGAATGCCCAGCCATTCTGGGTGAGTGCCTCATATTCATAGGCATAAAACAAATTGCCCGGTTTTGGCCCCGCGCTGCAATATGTCTTGATACGAATATCATCCGGAATTTTTTTCTGTTTTATAAGGCTATGCAGGTATGATGTTAGCAGGAAACTGATTGCGCCTCCCTGGCTATGTCCAATTATCAGCATATCCCTTACACCTGCCCGGTAGCAGGAATCAATTTTAGGGAGGATATCTTTAGAGAGGTATGCCATACCAAGCAGCCAGCCAATATGAACGGATGCTTTGGGGTTTGCAGCCAAAGCATATTTGAATGTATCATTAGTTGAAAGTGCTATTTCTCCCGATGCAGGCACCATGGCAGCATAGAAATTGCTTGTCCAGCTTACCAGTTTGGTTGTTGTTCCCCGGATGCTGATGGCTATGGTTGCATCATTTCCTGCCCATAGTTCCCACAGGTTATCAAGGCCCATAACAAGTGACCGGTAAATTTTTTTAAAATGATCTGGTGCCGGTATATCCCTGAGATAAGCGGAATCGAGCGAACCGGTCCTGGCGGAAAGATACATCAGTTGCCTGTATTCAGCTTTATCGAATCCGGCTTGTAAATGCTGGCAAAAACTGCCGGCTGGTTTAAGCAACAGGCAAAACAGGATAAACGGAATAGCACTTTTTATTGTCATGGTATCTAAATTAAAACAAAATCTATGTATTCATTCCGATTCGTGCGTCATATATCCTTTCAGTGTTAAAGATACCGTTGTACTGTTTAATGAAATTGCCAGTTTTAAAATGAAATATGCAACAAATATGGCAGGCTGTAATCAATAGGATTTGCCTGTTATCGTAATTTTCTTTTGAATTGCTGCTTAACGGAATCACTCTTTATGATCCTTTGTATGATCATGTGAATTTTATTTAGATAAGTGCTGTTATTATATAGGTAATTCACATTGGGTATTTCATCCGGCCCCAGGAATTGCGTAAAATAAAAACTGTTTATCTCCTTGAATAATTGATTGCCAGCAATGGAAATGGACAGGTGAAAAAAGACAGAATGTTCAACCGATACTGATCGTATCTTCTTATTGCCATTTACGGTTTCCTCGTACTGCGGCTCTTTCAATTCTTCATTTCTGATGGCAGACTGGTTTTGTAAGTAAAAAGTCCAGATGGAGTCACTGGCTATTTCCTGAATGTTATACTCAAAACAAATGTCTTTTCTTGTTGCGTAAGTTTTTCCTTTTTCTTTCCAGAAAACATATGTTGGCATAGAAGCATAGTTTTCCGTGCAAAGGGTTCCCCCTTTAACCGGCTGGAACAGGCAACCGGTACAATATTGCTTATAAATGCACATGGTATCAACTCCTCTTTTTTTCAAACTGTTTTTAAATATGTTTACCAGGGAGTCCAGTTGTGGTTGTGTTAATTGAGAATATAGGGGTGCTGAAAATAAAAACAGAACTAATATGGCAATTATTTTTGATGTTTTCATATGGCAGGCTTTACGTAAAATGGGTATTCTTTCAAGCTGATATTATTAATTTTCTATCATTAATAAGATCGGAAGAGCGTCGTGTAGGGAAAGAGTG
>CALKVC010000101.1 GCA_937996595.1 uncultured Chitinophagaceae bacterium | reverse complement strand
AGTTCAGACGTGTGCTCTTCCGATCTTGTCGGCAATTCGGAAAAATAATTTATATATTTATTATATTAATATGTAATTTTCTTTTCTAAATATGTATAAATATGCCAAAGCACCGGTGTAATAATGAACGGCAGATACAAGCTGCGGTAACGAACCAGTGAACCTGTATTTGGTACAATATACCCGGTTAACAGTATCAGGGAACAGGCAACAAACAGGCCCCAGTACAAAAAATATTTTCCGGCAGGCTCGCTCTTTCTGTAAAAAATGAACATCAGCAGGGCCGATAGCATATATATATGCATTTCGATGGCCAGCGGAATGAGGAACCTGGTTTCTGCATTCCAGACAGCCGGCCTGAAAAATCCATTCGAGATTGCCTGTGGTGCATGTATAATAAAACTGTTAACCGTTGGTTGCAGGCTGATAGCTTGTAATTGGGAACTGGCTTCCGGCAGGTTTATGAAATCCTGTTGCCTTTGTAAAATAACTTGCAATGGATTGATAGCGGGATATATCGCATGCATGAACAACAGCAGTACAAAACATGCCAGGTAAACTGCAGTAAATATAACCAGTCCGTTCTTCCTTATATAAAAGCAGCTTATAAGGCCTATACTGGCCGGTATGATGGCAAGGGCAACAAAATTCCGTATAAGTAACAGCCCGGTGAAAGATATGAGGATCATAACAAAATAGCGGCTGCTCAGTTTATTTCTTAGTGAAAAGTACAGGCTGTAACTGTACAGTGCCAGCATACTAAAAACGACCAGGTCTTTATGTATGCCTGATGAAAAATATAAGGTTGATGGCAGCAGGAAACAACCGGCTACCAGTGCCCATTTCCCTGATTTATATATGTCATAAAAAACACGGTATAAAGCAACATGCCCGAAGAACCCGAGAAAATTAAAGAATAAACTGTTGACATAATAATTCCCCCTGCTGAAAATATTGAAAAGGGCAAGCAGTTTGCCGATCATTGTATTCTTGAGGTCGTTCCAGTACGTGCCAACGGCGTTAAAAAAACCGTCATAGCCATGTTGATAAGAGGAAACAAATATGTCTTTAAAAAAATGCACCGGGTCGCTTACCAGCATCTGATATTCTTTTTGTCCGGCTGCATTAAGGTTCCAGTAATCATTGCCCTGCGGGTAAAATTGTTGCGACATCCAGCCAATAAGCAAACCGGCACTTATTTTCAGTATGAACAAACTGGTGATGGTAACAGAACCAAGCCCTGTATTTTTTACAAAAGGAATCCGGTTTACCAGGTAACAGCCTGCAGCTAGGTATATGGCGAATAAGAAATAAAGCAATGATCTTAATTTGTGTGGGAAGTTAGTTAAAATAATTGCTTGTAAGGTTCGGGTTAAAGAATAGCAGTTTGTACCTTCGTGTTTTCAAAACAGTTCAAGTAAAATCATGGAAATTACCGCACATACAGCAGCGCAGTTAAGGATAACAGCAGAAGAATTTGAGCTGATACAGGAAAAACTGGGACGGGTTCCCAACTTCACCGAGTTATGTGCATTCAGCGGCATGTGGAGTGAACATTGCAGCTATAAAAATTCCATTAAATGGCTGAAAACGTTGCCCAGGGAGGGTAAAAAGATGCTGGTGAAAGCGGGCGAGGAAAATGCAGGATTGATGGATATCGGAGACGGATACGGCGTAGTGTTTAAGATAGAATCGCATAACCATCCATCGGCCATTGAACCATTCCAGGGTGCAGCTACAGGAGTGGGCGGCATCAACCGAGATATTTTTACCATGGGCGCCAGGCCGATTGCATCCCTCAATTCATTGCGTTTTGGTAATATCAATGATTCAAAAACACAGCACCTGCTTGCCGGGGTTGTTCATGGTATCGGGCATTATGGAAATTGCTTCGGTGTTCCTACCGTTGGCGGGGAGATATATTTTGAAAACTGCTATCATACCAACCCGTTAGTTAATGCCATGAGTGTTGGAATCGTGAAGAGCGGTGAAACGGTTTCTGCCATTGCAGAAGGTACCGGTAACCCGGTGTTTTTTGTTGGCAGCGCAACCGGGAAAGATGGCATCGGCGGCGCTTCATTTGCCAGTGCCGAAATTACGGCAGATAGTGCAGAAGACTTACCTGCCGTGCAGGTGGGCGACCCCTTCCAGGAAAAGAAACTGCTGGAAGCCTGCCTGGAAGTGATACAGACAGGAGCCGTGGTAGGCATGCAGGATATGGGGGCAGCTGGTATCATTTGTTCAACTGCAGAAATGAGCGCAAAAGGAAATGCGGGCATGAAGATAGACCTTGAAAAAGTACCTACCCGCCAGCAGGGCATGAAAGCATGGGAACTGTTGCTTAGTGAAAGCCAGGAAAGGATGTTGCTGGTTGTAAAGAAAGGCCGTGAAAAAGATGTGCTGGATGTATTTGAAAAGTGGGACCTCCCATGCAGCCATATCGGTGAAGTGACTAATGATGGATTACTGCATTTTTTTATGGGAAATAACCCCGAAGCAATCCTGCCTGCAGCCGAACTGGTGTTAGGCGGTGGGGCACCACAGTATGACCGGGCATACAGCGAACCTGCCTATCTTTCAAAAATTAAAGCGTTTGATGCAAATAAGATACCGGTACCTGCCGATTTGAAAGCAGTGGCGGAACAACTTATCTGTCTGCCGAATATTGCCAGTAAAAAATGGATATACGAACAATACGACAGTATGGTTGGTGCAGGAAATACCAATACCAACGGGCCCAGTGATGCCGCTGTTGTTTTGGCAAAACCAACACATAAGGCGCTTGCCCTTACAACTGATTGTAACAGCCGGTATGTATTTGCCGATCCTTACAAAGGAACCATGATTGCCGTAGCTGAAGCGGCCAGGAATATTGTATGCAGCGGAGGGGTTCCAATCGGGGTGACAAACTGCCTCAATTTTGGTAATCCATACGACCCGGAAGTGTATTACCAGTTTGTTCATGCCATAAAAGGGATGGGAGATGCCTGCCGGAAATTTGATACGCCGGTTACAGGAGGGAATGTAAGTTTTTATAATCAATCACCCGATGGCCCGGTTTATCCAACGCCAACAATTGGTATGGTTGGTTTGCTGAATCACCTGGATGAGAAAATGACGATGGATTTCAAGATGGCCAACGACATCATATTCCTGATAGGTGAAAGCAAGGATGATATTGGCTCTTCCGAATACCTGCATAAAGTGATTGGAGAAGAATATTCACCTGCCCCGTATTTCAACCTGGAAGAAGAATACAATATGCAACAGGTATTGCTTAACCTCATAAGAAATAAACTGATTGTTTCGGCGCATGATGTAAGCGAAGGCGGCTTGTTTGTAGCTTTGGCGGAATCTGCTTTTAACAGGGAGCTTGGTTTTTCTGTAATAGAAAAATCGCTTGGCATAAGAAAAGATGCCTATTGGTTTGGCGAAGCACAGGGAAGAGTGGTTGTTTCTGTACATCCCCAAAACAGGCAGGCGTTTGCCGGATTTATGCAGTCAACGGCGGTTCCCTGTGTTGAACTGGGGACGGTAACAGCCAATGATGTGATAATTGATAATGAGAACTGGGGCAGGATCTGCCAGTGGAAAGAGAAATATGATGAAGCTATATCCCGCCTGTTGGCCGGAAATGAAGCAGAGTCTGCATTAACAGCAATATAAAGAAAGGTTATGGACAAGCAAGCATGTATTATTGTAACAGGAGCAGCAGGTTTTATCGGGAGCTGCCTGGTTGGTTTCTTAAATGAAAATGGATATGAAAACCTTGTTTTGGTAGACGAGTTTGATGATGAGGAAAAAGAATTGAACCTGCTTCATAAGAAATATACGGTAAGGGTTGAACGCGAAAATTTTTTTGAATGGGTATCAAAAGAAAAACCCGGACCTGCTTTTGTATTTCACCTGGGCGCACGAACCGATACCACGGAATTCAATTATGCCATACACAGGCATTTGAATGTTGAGTATTCCCAGAAAATGTGGAATTATTGCACCATCAATCAAATACCGCTGGTATATGCATCATCAGCAGCCACTTATGGTGACGGTAAGCTGGGGTATAATGACGACCTGGGGGTGATTGAATCCCTTAAGCCATTGAATCCATATGGCGTGTCGAAAAATGAATTTGATAAATGGGTGCTTCACCAGGCAGACCATCCGCCATTTTGGGCAGGGTTAAAATTCTTTAATGTTTACGGGCCCAATGAGTATCATAAAAAAAGGATGGCCAGTGTCATTTTTCATTCATACAACCAGGTTAAGCAGGACGGCTTTGTAAAACTGTTCAGGTCGCACAAAGCCGGGTTCAAAGACGGAGAGCAGTTGCGTGATTTCATTTATGTGAAGGATATACTTTCAGTTTGTTTCTGGATGATGGAAACACCGGGTATTCCTTCATCTATCTATAACCTGGGAACCGGCAAAGCCCGGAGTTTTATTGACCTGGTTACAGCTACGTTTGCAGCAATCGGCACTAAACCAGATATCCGGTTCATAGATATGCCCGAAGATATACGGGATACTTACCAGTATTTTACAGAAGCCAATATGAAAAAGCTGGAAGATGCCGGGTATAACAAGGGCTTTCATTCGCTGGAAGACGGCGTATATGATTACGTAAAGCATTACCTGTGTGAAAACCGGTTTTTTTAAATTGCCTTAGTTCCTGTGATGGGATTAGCCGGAATGTAATCAAAATTTCTTTTTTTAACCATGGCCAACATCAGGTAACGGAGGTTTGTATACGAAGATCAGATCTCATTTATTATTTTAACCGAACAGTTTCATAAATGATGAAAAAAATAGCCATTATCGGGGGAGGAAACCTGGGCACGGCCATCGCGGAAGGGTTGTTAAAAAGCAGGTTTTGCCAGCCTCGGGATATCATCATTACAAAAAGGGACACATCTACCCTTAAGGGGCTGGAGAACCGCGGGGTAAAAGTAACTAGTGATAATGCTGCGGCAGCAGAGAAATCCAACATCATCATACTCGCAGTAAAACCATACCAGGTAAGTGAAGTGCTGTCAGGTTTCAGGGAAAAACTGCATTCAAAGCACATACTCGTTTCCGTTGTAACGGGGGTGCTTACCAGTGAACTGGTTTCCGTGTCGGGAATAAAACTACCGGTTTTCCGGGCAATGCCCAACACGGCGATAGCCATACAGCAAAGTATGACCTGTTTAAGTTATCATCATGCCTCAGATGCTCAGGTTAACCTTGTGAAGAAACTATTTGGGGTGTTAGGTAAAGTAACCGTTATCAATGAAGGCTTGATGGATGCGGCCACCGTATTGGGGGCTTGTGGTACGGCTTATGCCATGCGGTATATACGGGCCAATATACAGGGAGGGATTGAAATCGGGTTTGATGCTGCAACAGCCAGCCTGATAGCGGCCCAGACGGTTAAAGGAGCCGCCGAACTGCTGCTGGAAAAAGGTTCTCATCCTGAACAGGAAATTGACAAAGTAACCACACCAAAAGGATGCACCATTGCAGGATTGAATGAAATGGAACACCAGGGTTTCAGTTCCTCGCTGATTAAGGGTATAGCAACCAGTTATCAGAAAATAGCCAAATCCTAAATCCTAAATCACACATCTTACATCACAGATCATACATCACACATCTTAAATCATACATCATTCAACATCTTTTCCGCTAAATCCCTGATAATTACCCTTTTTTCACAATAGCGGGTTCCATTGCCAGTAATTTTAAAAAATACCCCCGGTAATTTCTTCCTCCCAAATATTCCTTTTATCTTTGCATGACCTCACGGATTTTTTAATCAGCTAATTTCCGCCGGTCAAGCTGTTTCTTTTGATTTTTCCGGGTTTTACGTTTTTAAATAATAAGATGTTTAGTTTTCTGCTGCGCAGGTTTCTGGTAGTAGAACTACGTTATTATTAATGAAAGTTAGATATCCCGGAACCAGGTTGAACAATCATTATAATTCTGTAAGATGGCAAAGTATATTTTTGTAACCGGCGGTGTTACTTCATCATTAGGTAAGGGGATTATTGCGGCATCCCTGGCAAAACTGCTCCAGAGCAGGGGGCTGAAAGTAACCATCCAGAAATTTGACCCCTATATTAATGTTGACCCCGGTACACTGAACCCGTATGAGCATGGCGAATGTTATGTTACAGACGACGGCGCCGAAACAGACCTTGACCTGGGCCATTACGAAAGGTTTTTGAACATACCTACTTCACAGGCGAACAATGTGACCACCGGGCGTATATACCAAACCGTTATTAACAAGGAAAGGGAAGGTGAATATCTTGGTAAAACAGTACAGGTGGTTCCGCATATAACCGATGAGATTAAGCGGAGGATGATGCTGCTCGGCGAATCAGGGAAGTTTGATATTGTTATTACCGAACTGGGAGGTACGGTAGGTGATATTGAGAGCCTGCCGTTTGTGGAAGCTGTAAGGCAACTGCAATGGGAGATGCCTGAAGAGGATTGTATGGTGGTGCACCTAACCCTGATCCCATACCTGAAAGCGGCCAAAGAACTAAAAACCAAACCGACACAGCACAGTGTAAGGTTGTTGAGCCAGGAAGGGGTAAGGCCAAATGTGATCGTATGCCGTACAGAACACCCGTTGAGCGAAGAGCTGAAAAGAAAGATCGCCCTTTTCTGCAATGTGAAACCCAATGCTGTTATAGAAGCTATGGACGCCAGTACCATTTATGAAGTGCCGCTGAAGATGTTACAGGAAGGGTTAGACGTAATTGTGCTGAAAAAACTGCACATAAACGGGTATGCAGCACCCGAACTGGGCAAATGGAGGGAGTTTCTTGATAAGCTGAATTATCCCAAAGGAAGGGTAACAATCGGACTCATAGGGAAATACATTGAACTGCAGGATGCCTATAAATCGATACTGGAAGCTTTTGTGCATGCAGGAGCCATCAACCAGTGCAAAGTACAGATCGTAAATGTGCACAGTGAATTTATAACACCCGAAAATGTTTCTGAAAAACTGAAAGATTTGGATGGGTTATTGGTTGCCCCGGGATTTGGTTCAAGGGGTGTGGAGGGTAAAATAACTTCTGTTAAATATGCAAGGGAAAACCAGCTTCCATTCTTTGGCATTTGCCTGGGTATGCAGATGTCGGTGATAGAGTATGCCAGGAATGTAATGGGCTGGAAAGATGCCAATTCAACAGAAATGGAACCTAAAACGGCCCAACCGGTTATTGCTTTGATGGAAGAGCAGAAAAAGATAAAGAAAAAAGGAGGCACGATGCGTTTGGGTGCATATCCATGCCAGGTATTGGAAGGCTCCCTGGCACACCGCATTTATGGTTCAACCATGATAAGCGAGCGCCACAGGCACCGTTGGGAATTCAATAATAACTATCTGAACGACTTTATACATGCCGGCCTCATACCCAGCGGCAAAAACCCCGAAACCGGGCTGGTGGAAATAGTTGAACTGAAAAACCACCCTTTCTTCATTGGGGTTCAATACCATCCTGAATTAAAAAGCACGGTTGAAAACCCGCATCCGTTATTTGTTGGGTTTGTACAGGCCGCAAAGTATTATGCTGAGCTGAAGGCTGGCGCCAGATCTGCTAAAATGGAAAAGGAAACCGCATAAACGAAGCGCGCTTGCTAATCATCCAATTGGCAATTCCTTCCGGGCTTTATTAAAAAGGTTGAATACTGGCAGTACTTATCCGCTTTCTTTTTTTTACGTATTGTAAACTTCCTGGTTATCTGATTCCGGTTAACTTTGCGCCATGCAGAAACTGAGCATGGAGCAACTGAACCGTAAAACGGTTGCAGAATTTAAACGGTCTGTAAAAACACCCGTAATTGCCGTCATTGAAAATGTTCGCAGCGCTTACAATGTTGGAAGCCTTTTCAGGACGGCCGATGCATTTTTACTGGAAGCCATCTATATAACCGGGTATACAGCCAGGCCGCCTCATAAAGAAATCAGGAAGACTGCATTGGGGGCAGAAGATACGGTTGACTGGGAATATTTCAGCCATGCATCAGAGGCTATCAGAACATTAAAGGAAAATGGATTTAAAGTATACGCCATTGAACAGGTAAAAAACAGCCTTTCCCTGGAAAAAGCAATATTTAATGCTGATGAAAAGATTGCCGTTGTTTTTGGAAATGAAGTAACCGGCGTGGAACAGGAAACGATTATGCAATGCGACGGTTGTATAGAAATTCCGCAGTTAGGTATGAAACACTCCTTGAATATTGCAACCGCTGCCGGGGTTGTACTATGGGAAATTGTACGAACGAGGATGTGAGGTGGTTTGTAGTTTGTAGTTTGAAGTTTGTAGTTTGAAGTTTATGGTTTGAAGTTTATAGTTTGAGGTTTGGTATTTGAATTTTTCATTTTTTTCAGGGTTATCCGGTAACTTATATGCGGTCAGTTAAAAAATATCTCTCTTTAATAAAGTTTTCCCATAGCATATTTGCTATGCCTTTTGCATTGATTGGTTTTTTCCTGGCAGTGCTGCGTGGAAACCATCCGGATAATACCGGTGATTTTTCGGGATTCCCGGAGAGATTTTCTGATCTAACATACTGGCAGGCTATATCAGTTAAATTCCTGCTGGTAATATTATGCATGATTTTTGCCCGCAGTGCAGCGATGGCCTTTAACCGCTGGCTTGATAAGCATTTTGACGCCCTAAACCCCCGAACCGCCATCAGGGAAATACCGGCAGGTATCATCAAGGCAAACAACGCATTGGTATTTGTAATAATAAATTGTATTGCATTTATCATATGCTGCTGGTTCATAAACCGGCTTTGTTTTTACCTCAGTTTTGTAGCATTGTTTGTAGTGTTATTTTATAGTTATACAAAACGGTTTACAGCCTTGTGCCATTTGGTGCTGGGTGTGGGTTTAAGCCTGGCTCCCATTGGTGCATACCTGGCTGTTACGGGAAGTTTTGCCGTGCTGCCGGTGATATTTTCATGTACCGTTTTATGCTGGGTGAGCGGTTTCGACAAGCGCGCCGGCATGTTGGTTACGCTGGCCGACAGCGCCAGCCACCCGGGCCGCATCCACGCCCACCCGCCTGGCGAGGCCGCACGCCGCATCAACGAGAAGCTCTTCCCGCTCGTGAACGTGAAGTACTCCACGAAGCGGAAGCGTCCCGACCAAAGTCCTCTCGAGACCATGGAAAGCGGCATGGCCACCTGCACCGGCCTTTCGGTCCTGCTCGCCGATGCCTGCCGCTCCGTTGGCGTCCCCGCACGCATCGTCGGCACCCCCCTGTGGGCCAACATGCGCGGCAACCACACCTGGGTAGAAGTCTGGGACGGCGACTGGCACTTCGTCGGTGCTGCCGAACCCGACC
>CALKVC010000100.1 GCA_937996595.1 uncultured Chitinophagaceae bacterium | reverse complement strand
AGTGATAAGATTTCTTCCAGCGGGCAGATTACCGTAACACAGGTATCCGGTGAACCATCTATCATGCCGGTTCAGTGTATGAAAACGAATGTATCGGCAACCATTGATTATGGAACACTGTTCACCATTCCTGCCGGCCAGGATTTCCCAAGCAGGGATTTCAGGTATACATCATTGTTCATAAGAGCAGCGCAAAACAATACAACCATTCAAATTGATAAGGATAATAACGGAACGCTGGAAACAACCGCCACCCTTAACGAAGGACAGGTGTACCTGGTAAATGGAGGAGTAAGGAGCGGAGCAACCGTTACATCTACAGCTCCGGTAGGTGTGGACCTGCACTTTGGTGGTAATGATAATTATTCTTCCCGTGATGTGCCCATTTTCCCGGCTTCGTGGTACTATCACACCTACTATTCACCGGTTCCAACAACAGGAAGGTCAAGTACGCCCAGGGATTCTGCCGTGGTTATGCTCTATAATAACCTGAACAGGAATATAAGCATTAACTGGTCTTCGGGTATCCCTTCCAGTGGTAGTATTACACTGCCGGCAAAAACGGTAGTGCGTTTCCCGCTCGCGATGTCACAAACCGCAGCGTATAAATTTGTTAACCCAACCGGTGAGTCTTTTACCGCCATACAGATCTGCGATTCTTACACTCCGGTGAGTGGTGGAAATTCCGGCGCTGATTACGACTGGTCGTTTAACCTGATAGCCCAAAACAGGCTTACAGATTTTGCCACGGTTGCTTGGGCACCGGGTTCACTGGATGGTACCCGGAATGATAACCCGGTATGGGTTACCCCAACCACCAATACAACTATTTATGTGAAATATGATGGAAACATCAGTGGTACAACCGGTTCTCTCAGCCCTTGCGGAATGAGGTATGATGTTTCTTACTCATTGAATGCATTAAATCATAAACGGTTACTCGATCCGAATGATAAGGACCAGAGCGGGTTGGCCGTTTTCACCTGCGACGGAACGAAACTGGCCGCAGTCTATGGAGAAGATGCTTCTACAGCCGTATTGGGCGATCCAAGCTGGGACGTTGGTTCAACCATTCAGCCTTTCTGTAAACAAAAGCTGATATTTGCCAACGATGACTATGCCCGTTCATTGATAAACCAGCCGGTTACCATTCCGATTTTGCTGAATGACAGGGGGTTCCTCGCTGAAATTGATCCGGCTACCGTTAGTACAACCGCGTTGTTGCAACCTAAGAACGGAACCGTAACCATCAATGCCAACGGTACCGTTTTATATATGCCAAACCCGGGATTTGCCGGAAAAGATACGTTTGAATACAGGGTATGCTCAACGCCATCGCCGGTTGTGTGCGACCAGGCAACCGTTTATGTTGAAATCAGTGCCTGCCCTGCTCCATCCAATGAAAATATACTGAGCGGAAGGGTTTACCTGGATAAGAATAAAGACGGGCTGAACAACGACGGGGCAACCGGAGTACCGGGCGCAAAAGTTTACCTGTATGTTGATGGCAACTGCAATACAACAACAGATGCCGGCGAATTGAGAGATTCTGTAACAGTAGATGCATCCGGCACCTACCAGTTCATCACATATCCTGAAAGGTATGTGGAAGATGATTTCAAAACCGCTGCAGGAACCAGTTCATGCGCATCCGGTTCAGACGGGAATGCCGAATGGCTGAGTAACTGGGTAGATGCAGGTGACCCTTCTGTGGGGTTATGCGGCGCATCTGCAACAGTTGCAAATACTGATGCGGAAATAACATACGACAATGGTTTCGGATATGCGTTACGGTTAAAAGACAACAACGTTTCTGTAACACGTACCATTAACCTGAGTGGCGCATCGTATGCATTCCTCACCTTCTCTTACAGGCGGAAAAGTGCAACGTTGACAGCAGGAAAGGATATCATCGTACAGGCATCTTCCAACGGGTCAACATTCGGTACCGTATATACGATTTCCGGTAACGGAACAACGGATGCGAATTATGTAACGATTTATAACCAGGACATCACAGCCTATGCTTCTGCAGCAACACATATCCGGTTCCTTACGAACAATAATGTGGCTGATGCAGATACCGTGTATATTTCCAATGTAAAAGTGCAGTTCATCCGGTACCCTCAATGTTATATTACAAAACTGAATCCGTCAACCATACCGGCATATCATTATACCAACAGCGCTACACAGAATAGTTTTTCCGCAACATCGGTTACCACCTGCCTGTCGCCATTTGATTTTGGCATAGCCAAGAGCACCGTTACCATCAGCGGTACCTTGTACAATGATGCAAACGGGCTAACTGATAACCAGGTGAACGGAACAGCCATCGGTACGGTTTCGGGTACGGCCGTTTATGCTTACCTGGTAGATACATCCGGTAAGGTGGTAAACAAGGCAACGGTAAATCAAACAACAGGTGCCTATTCATTTGCAGGAGCTGATGTGATGTCAAGTTATCATGTTATGCTTTCGCCCAGCAGTGTTGGAATCGGAAACGTATGCCCGGCTGCAACCACTTCTTTGAATACAAACTGGATTAATACCGGTGATGCATATGGTATAAATAATATGAGCGGCAGCGGTGTGAAGAATGGTACCGCTAATTGTTATATACCGGTAAGTACATCCACCAATAATATTACCGGAGTAAATTTCGGAATTGAAAGGTTACCAAATTCCGATAATAAATCAGCCTCTTATGCATCTAATGTTCCGGGTATGCAGTATGCAATACCAGCATTAAGTGGTACAGACCCGGAAGATGGAATCCTGGGTACAGGTAAAACCTACAAGATTACCAGTGTGCCAAACAATGCAGTGTTGTTCTATAACGGGCTGCTGGTTTCAACCGGGCAGGTGATACCGGCATTTAACCCAACGTTGTTTAAGATTGATCCAAATAATGGAGTGGTTATTTCAACCTTTACTTATGCAGCCATGGATGCCGCAGGTATGTTTGATCCTACACCGGCCACTGTGCAGGTGAACTGGGTTATACTGCTGCCCGTTGTATTGGTTGATTTTGATGGTAAGTTGAATGGCACCAAAGTGGACCTGTTCTGGAAAACATCTTCAGAAAGCAACTCAAGCCATTTTGAAGTTGAACGCAGCCATGATGGTACCGACTTTAAACCATTGACAAAAGTAAATGCGAAAGGCAACAGTTCGGTTGAATCAGACTACAAGACTATTGACCCATTGCCATTGAAAGGCCAAAATTATTACAGGCTGAAAATGGTTGACATGGATAATTCATTCAGCTTCAGTAAAACAATCAATATCAAGGTAAATGCTGACGCAACGATTGAAACCAGGGTGATGCCAAACCCATTCACAGGTAAACTGGATATCTATAGATCGGAAGAGCACACGTCTGAACTCCAGTCACCAGAT
>CALKVC010000099.1 GCA_937996595.1 uncultured Chitinophagaceae bacterium | reverse complement strand
TGCTCTTCCGATCTCTTCCCGCAATCGGGCTGTATATCGATTGCGGGTGCCTTTTTTGGGTACCTTTTTGGGCAAGCAAAAAGGTACAAATTTAAAAAAAAAGAAATTGCATGAAATATTGGAATATCCAATATCACAACACGTTAACCATTATATAATAAAGTAATGAGGCAACCACAACAGGTTGCCTTTTTTGTGCAGGTTCAGCATATGGTGCCTGTTGCATGCCTCAACATTTTCCCGATTGTATAAACGCTTTTACCATGTTCGTAAATAAGCTTACCTGAATCAACAGAGATTTGCCGGCCAAACTATATGTATGAGAAAAAGAATACTTGCTGCGATATCAATATTTGCATGTTTACAAAGCGAAGCCCAAACAACCGATACCGATTCACTATATATGAAATACCTCCCCGAAGTAACGGTTGTTGGCCGCGGCAGCAGGAGCGATTACCAGCAGATGCCTGAAATTGTAGGTACTAACATTTATGCCGGTAAAAAAAATGCGCTGATCGTTTTAGACAACGTAGCAGCTAATGTAGTAACCAATACCATGAGGCAGGTGATGGCAAAAATTCCCGGGATACATATCTGGGAAAGTGACGGAAGCGGTATCCAGATAGGCATTGCAGCCCGTGGCCTTAGCCCGAACCGGAGCTGGGAATTCAATACCAGGCAAAACGGGTACGATATTTCCGCAGACCCTTACGGCTATCCCGAAGCATATTATAACCCGCAGTTACAGGCCGTGCAACGCATTGAAGTGGTAAGGGGCCAGGGAGCATTGCAATATGGCCCTCAATTCGGCGGCCTCGTAAACTACATTCTCCGCGACGGTTCAGAAATAAAAAAACCATTCTCTTTTGAAACGCAGCAAAGCATCGGCAGCAACGGCTTGTTCAACAGCTATAATGCCATCGGGGGCAAATTAAAAAAGTCGAACTATTATGCCTTCTTCGACCACAGGAATGCAAACGGCTGGAGACAAAACAGCCGTTACCACACCAATTCCGGTTTCGGCACCTACACGTACCAGTTATCTGAAAAACTCTCGGTGAAAGCCGAACTCATGGTATCACATATCCAAAGCCAGCAGCCTGGCGGGCTTACAGACAGCCTCATACAGGCAGATGCCCAACTTAGTGAAAGGAGCAGGAACTGGTTCGACATCAAATGGACAACCATGGCAGCCATTGCCAATTATCATATAAAAAAAGGCAGCCACCTGAATGTGAAACTATTTGCCGTTCATGGCGACAGGAACAGTGTTGGATTTGTGCCCTCCGGAGGAATCCTGGTAAAAGACAGCATCAACCAGGTAACCAATAATTATAACGCCCGGAATTTGAATTCAGACAAATACCGCAATTATGGTTTTGAAGCCCGCTACCTCACCGATTACAAACTCGGCAGGCTAAACAATACCGTTTCTGCAGGAATCAGGCTATACAAGGGAAATACATACAGGTATGTAGCCGACGGAAAAGGAAGCACAGGCTCCGGTTACGACATGACAGTTACAGGAGGCACATGGACACGTGACATCGATTTTGAAAGTATGAATGCTGCAGCTTTTACCGAGAACATCTTCCGGTTAAACAACGGAAAAATACTGCTGATACCAGGCATCAGGTATGAATACATTTCAGCCGCCGTTTCCGGCATCAACGGTTATAATGCAGGCAGCCCGGTATACCTGGAGCCACAGGAACGCGGTCGCAGCTTCTTACTGGCAGGCATAGGGGCAGAATACCACCTGGGTAAAAAAACAGAATTGTATGCCAACCTGTCGCAGGCATACAGGCCGGTGCAATTTGCCGACCTTACAACACCTCCTACCACCGATTCTGTTGACCAGGACCTGAAAGACGCCAAAGGCTTTAACGCTGACATAGGGTTACGGGGAAGTATACACGATTTCCTGGTTTTTGACATCAGCGGGTATTACATGAGTTACGACAACCGGATTGGCGTAATCGCCCAGCAACGAAGCAATGGCAGCTTTTATAATTACCGTACCAATATCGGAAACAGTTACAGCACAGGATTTGAAGGCATGGCAGAAATAAGGCCTTTGAAAGCCTTATTAAAGGCAAACCGGTATGGAGACATCAGCCTGCATGTGTCCTATGCTTACACGAAAGCAGTGTATGGCAATATGGTTCAGGTTACAAAGAACAGCAGCAACCAACTGGTGGAAACAAACCTGAAAGACAAGAAAGTGGAAAATACACCTGAAAATATCATCAGGTGCGGCATCAGTTATTCTATAAAGGGATTTTCCATTACCGGCCAGTATAGTTTTACCGATGATGCCTATGCCGATGCAAACAATACTGTAGCGGCAACTGCAAACGGGCAGAACGGAATCATTCCATCTTACCAGGTGATGGACGTAACAGCTTCATATACATTTACAAAAAACCTGTTATTAAAAGCGGGCATCAATAACATTGGTAATGTACGCTATTTCACCAGGAGAAGTGGCGGATATCCCGGGCCAGGCGCGTTACCGGCAGACGGCAGGAGCTTTTTTATAAGTATCGGGGCTAGATTTTAAATAAAAAGCCCGGGGATAAACCGGGCTGAAGTTTGTGTTTGTGGAATGCTTTCATCAGCCGGTGCCTGCTGATAATTCGTTTTTCCTTGTGGCTTTTCCCGGACACAAACACTGGAAATTAAAACGGGACGATTTTCTATTGATATTGGAAACTTAATTTTTATAAGAACGGGAGTAAGAGTACCCCCGTTCACCCTAATAAAACCCTAAACCAGCAAAAATTTTCCTCTTTTCAAACACACGTAACTTAATATATTGATTGCTGCGCAGCAGCATCGGTTGTTAATAGGATAAGTGAACTATGGGACTTTTTCTGGGCCATACCCTGAAAGAAAAAGTGCTTTTCAAACTTAAGTTAGCCTGTTGATCTAACTGTTATATACCAATATTGTGCCAGTGATAGAATCTGTGGATAAATCTGAACTTTTTAACAATTTCACCAGCCGCCAAACCGCCAGCGACGCATAATTCATTCGTTTTTCCAAAACTTAATTCAGTAACTTCGCAGCCTTATTTTTTATAATAAAAGGTTCCTACAAAATAGTTATGTCAGCCAGATACACTGAATATCAACAACTTAACTTACCGGCCATCAGCCAGCAACTATTAGAAGACTGGATAAAATCTGCTGCATTTGAAAAAAGTATTTCTTTAAGGGAAGGAAATGAACCTTTTGTTTTTTATGAAGGGCCTCCAAGTGCCAACGGCATGCCGGGAATACACCACGTTATTTCCCGTACACTGAAAGACCTGGTTTGCCGGTATAAGACCATGCAGGGTTTCCAGGTAAAGCGAAAAGGTGGTTGGGATACCCACGGCCTGCCCATTGAACTGGGCGTAGAAAAGGAATTGGGCATAACCAAAGAAGATATCGGTAAAAGCATTTCTGTAGAAGATTATAACAAAAAATGCCGCGAAGTAGTGATGCGGTTTAAAGACAAGTGGGATGAAATAACCAAAAAAATGGGTTATTGGGTAGACCTGGATAGCCCTTATGTAACTTTTGAAAATAATTATATAGAATCGCTGTGGTGGTGCCTGAGTGAACTGTATAAAAAAGGGTATTTGTATGAAAGTGTGAGCATTCAGCCCTATTCACCCGCTGCCGGAACCGGTTTGTCATCGCACGAACTGAATCAGCCAGGAACTTATAAAGATGTGAAGGATACCAGCGCCGTAGTTATGTTCAAAATAATTGAACATGCTTCCCCCCTGTTCAACGAGGTAAGCGGTGATATTTTTTTGATGGCCTGGACTACAACACCATGGACACTTCCTTCCAACCTAGGCTTAACAGTTGGCCCAACGATAGATTATGTGCTGATCAGCACCTTTAACCCATACACTTTCCTTCCTATCAATGTTATCCTGGCAAAAGCACTGATACCAAAATATTTTAAAGCAGAAGGCGAAAACGCAGATGTTGAACATTACAAAGGCGGTGATAAGCTAATCCCATGGAAAATAATAGCATCCTGTAAAGGAAAAGACCTGGAAGGAACCAAATATGAACAATTGATACCCACAGAAGCGGGATCATTGGAAAAAATAAAGGAAATAACCCCCGGCGCAAACCCTTTCCGGGTGATTACCGGCGATTTTGTTACCACTGAAGACGGAACAGGCATAGTTCATACGGCTCCGGCATTTGGTGCCGATGACTTCCGGGTTGGCCAAAAAAATAACCTGGGCATACTTACGCTTGTTGACAGGCAGGGTAAATTTATTGATGCTGTGGGAGAATTCAGCGGCCGCTATGTTAAGAATTACAAAGACGATCCGGCTTATGTGGATGTGAATGTGGACATATCCGTTAAACTGAAAAAAGAAAACCGGGCATTTAAAGTTGAAAAATACGAACATAATTATCCTCATTGCTGGCGCACAGATAAACCCATTATCTATTACCCGCTGGATGCCTGGTTTATTAAAACAACAGCCGTAAAAGAAAGGATGGTGGAATTGAATAAAACCATCAACTGGAAGCCCGCTTCTACCGGCACGGGCCGTTTTGGAAACTGGCTGGAAAATGTTGTTGACTGGAACCTCAGCCGCAGCCGCTATTGGGGCACGCCACTTCCTATCTGGAAAACAGATGATGGCGAAGAACAGAAATGCATTGGATCAGTTGAACAACTGAACCAGGAAATAAAAAAAGCTGCTGCTGCATTAGGTAATGGCATAAACACAGATTACCTGCATAATGGAATTCTTGACCTGCACAAACCATATGTTGATGAGATAATACTGGTAAGCGACAGCGGAAAACCCATGAAACGTGTACCCGACCTGATTGATGTATGGTTCGACAGTGGCGCCATGCCATATGCCCAATGGCATTTTCCTTTTGAGAACAAAGAAATATTTGCAAAAAATTACCCGGCCGATTTTATCGCTGAAGGAGTTGACCAAACCCGCGGATGGTTTTATACCCTGCATGCACTGGGGTCGCTGCTGAAAGAATCGGTAGAGGAAGAATTGAAAAAAGATGGGCTGTGGGAAACATCTAAAATATGGCATGATCAAATGAATAGCTCCGGCATGAATAGCTCCGGCTTTCAAGCCGGAGAAAAAGAATTTCAACCCGGAGAAAAAGGATTTCAAGCCGGAGAAAAAGAATTTCAACCCGGAGTAGCCTATAAAACCGTAGTAAGCAACGGCCTTGTATTAGATAAAGCGGGCAACAAAATGAGCAAAAGGCTGGGAAATGTGGTAGATCCTTTCAACACCATCAATACCTATGGTGCCGATGCAACACGCTGGTACCTAATTACCAATGCCTCTCCCTGGGATAGTTTGAAATTTGATGAGGAAGGCATCAGGGAAACGCAACGGAAATTCTTTGGTACACTGTATAATACTTACCAGTTTTTTGTATTGTATGCCAATGTGGATGGTTTTGCATTTACAGAAAACTATATCCCCGTAAAAGAAAGGCCTGAAATTGACCAATGGATATTATCGTCACTGAACAGCCTGGTTAAAACATCCATCACTAACCTGGATGCTTATGAGCCAACACAGGCAGGAAGGGCAATGGAAGAATTTGTAGATGCACACCTGAGCAACTGGTATGTTAGGCTTTGCCGCCGCCGTTTCTGGAAGGGTGAATATGAGCACGATAAGATAAGCGCCTATCAAACATTATACGAATGCCTGGAAACGTTGAGCAGTCTCATCGCCCCTATTGCACCATTTTTTGCCGACTGGTTATTCAATAACCTGAACAAGGTAACGGGCCGCCATGCAGTAACATCGGTGCACCATATGCTATATCCTTCTGTAGATGAAACTGTTATAGATACCCCGCTTGAAAACAGGATGCAACTGGCGCAGGATACCTGTTCACTGATATTATCGCTGCGTAAAAAAGTGAATATAAAAGTGAGGCAACCGCTTCAAAAAGTATTCATCCCTGCCATGAACAATGAAATGGCCGGAAATATCATGCTGGTTGAAGACATCATAAAGGCTGAAACCAATATCAAGGAAATTGATATCCTGAAATCAGACAATGACTTTATTCGCAAGAAAGCCAAAGCCAATTTCAAGACCCTGGGTAAAAAACTGGGTGCTAAAATGAAATGGGCGGCTGCGGAAATTGAGCAGTTTGATAATAATATTATTGAACAAGTGCAGTCAGCACCTTATTTATTAAATAAAGCAGGGGTGGATTCCGGCGAAGACCCTATCATCATAACTGCCGAAGACCTGGAAATTTTGACAGATGAAATTCCGGGATATGAAATAGCAGGAAAAGGCACACTCACTGTGGCACTTGATATTACAATTACAGAAAAGCTTCAATATGAAGGAAATGCACGGGAATTTGTGAACAGGCTTCAATTGATCCGCAAGGAAAACAACTTTGAACTTACAGACAGGATAGCCGTGAAAGTTAATGAAAATGAGGCCCTGCAACCATCTTTAATTCAATTTAAAGACTATATTTGCCGCGAAATTTTGGCGGATTCCCTTGAATTTGTACCTCAGCTTAGCGACGGCACCCAGATTGAAGTGAATGATTCTCCTTTAACAGTAAACGTATTAAAAAAAAGCTAGTATGGCAACTAAAAAGAAAGCAGTAAAACCTGCAGCTAAAAAGCCCGCTCCAAAAAAAGCTGCTCCTGTAAAAAAACAGGCGAAACCTGTTGCAAAGAAAGCAGCAAAACCAGCCCCGAAAAAGCCGGTAGCCAACGCTTCAAAAACCACTGTTAAAGCAAAAGCCATCGTTAAGTCAAAACCGGTCATTAAAAAAACGGCTCCAAAGGCTGTAAAACCGGTTGCTAAACCAAAAGCCAAACCGGCTGTAATAGCCAAACCGGTTGCAAAAAAACCAGCTGCTAAACCTATTCAAAAACCTGTTGCAAAAAAACCGGTAGTTGCCCCTAAACCGGTACAAAAACCTATGCCAAAGAAACCAGAAGTAAAACCCGTTGCCAAACAGGCGGTTGTAAAAGTACCAGCCGTAAAAGCGGTTCCCAAGCCAACCATGGCAACCAATACAAAAGATATTAAAGTAATTCCGGCAAAACCGGTTGTACTTCCAAAGATTAATACCAAAACAGCCCGGAAATACCAGCCAGATTTTACGAAATCGGTATTGGACCAGCCAAAAAATGATCCCGGGGCTCCAATTGTACGTTATTCAGATGCTGAACTGAAAGAATTCAGGGAACTGATTAACCGAAAATTAGATGCTGCAAAAAAAGAACTGAATTACCTGCAGGGTCTTATTACCCGGAAAGATGAAATGGGAGGAGATGAAAGCGATAACAGGTATATGACCATGGAAGATGGCAGCCTGAGCATGGAACGGGAACAATTGAGCCAGATGGCCAGCAGGCAGATCACATTTATAGACCACCTGGAAAAGGCATTGATGCGCATCGAGAACAAGACATATGGCATTTGCCGCGTTACCGGGAAATTGATAGATAAGGCAAGGTTAAGGGCAGTTCCGCATGCAACCCTGAGCATAGAAGCTAAAATGGGAATCGCCAAATAAGCAGTAAATCATTACCAAAAAAGGGAACCGCAGAAATGGTTCCCTTTTTTTTGCCTTATAGATCAGTCCTATTGCCGTTCATCCGGCCATAACCTGTTTTCATATTTAAGGAATCAAACAAATACATAACCCTGAGGCGCAACCGAAATATCCGGGTGATTGCCGGTAAATTGTGCCGATGTTAAACCTGGCATTTAACCGGATAAAATGTGAGAAATATCTATTATTCATATGCAAATAACCCGGTGAAAGTTGATTTGAAATAATGTTACCCAGCACTGGTAAAATTAACCGGCTGCATAAAAATACCGGCTGATTTTTAAATTCCCAGCTTGCGGATTTCTTCAATGATAAATGTGTACTTATAACTGCCTGCTGTGGCGTTTAGGATTATCTGCAGGTCGTATTTTCCGTTTGAATACCGGAAATTTGTATTTCCTTTCCCTTTCGTTTCTTCGGAAATGAACTGGTACTTCAATTTTTTTATTTCTGCCTTAACATGCTGGTACTTCTCCAGGCTTACCGTACTGTAAGAAATGTATGGGATGCCGGTTGATGTTGCGGTACCATATTGAATGATATCCGGAAGGGATGAATCATCTTTTGTCCAGGTATATGTTTTCCATTTAGCTGTTTCACTTTCCCCGGAAGTACTGTAGCCATAGCACCTTCCGGTAACTTTTGTATCAAAATCTCCCGCATTGAATTTAAGCAGGGCAGCCATTTCCACCAGTTTGAATTTGGCACAGGAAGCTTTTTGTGCATATGCTGAAAAAGCAGGAATGGAAAATACGAACAGGAACGACAGAAATAATTTCATCGAATATATTTTATAATCAAATATAACAGTTAAACAGGGAAGAAAAGCCAAAAAAGAGGCAACTTCATAAGCAGCCTTTCTCAAAATCTGATTTGGGTTAAGCAGATGCTGGGGCAAGTGTTCCGGGAGATTACCAGTGCCAGTAAGGGAAGAACCTAAATGCAAATTTTTTTTTGAATCATTAATGTTAGCAAATGAAAAGATGTTCTGCCAAAATACTGGATAAAATAACCTGATCCAAAAAACTATAAAACAAACCCCAATTGTCAGATGAAGCATTAGTTATTACAGATTAAGCAACTTATGCCTCTTAGTTCAGCGCTCATCTGATGTTAAGTGCTCCCCCTCCCGGATGCATTTGATCTTACTATTCAAGCCTGATTTTTACATAATACAAATCCTGGTACTGTTTAACAAAGTGGCCGGTTATTTTTACCCCTTCAGCCAGTTCAAATACATAAGAAACCGTGTTATCTGTTTTTTGCTGAATTTTAAAATCTACCAACCTTCTTCCCGTGGCCTTTATGTTTAATTTATTATAACACAAATTGGGAACGTTAGTGAAAGCAATTTTGTGATAACTGTATTTTTTCCCTTTATTAAATGGAAAAAGTTCTGCCGTACCACTGCTCAGCATTCCTTTATCGGAAAACGGTTTTAAGAATTTAAAAACGATGTATTCATATTTTTCGGTTGAAATATTTCGTACACTTACCAGCGACCCTGGCTGAATGCATTGTTGAGCATTACCACTCAGGCAATGGCAGAAAATCATGATTAAAAGGGCTGATGCAGTTCTCATATATTCAGTATAGATATATCATTCATTGCTATACGATTTAACAACTAAATAATCATAAAAGTTCACTGTTTCTGCCGGATAACAGGTTGTATTTTGTATATAAAACCCCGTAAAAAAATAGGCTGCTTCTGTGAAGCAGCCTATTAGTATTTTAAAGGATCAGTTTTACCTGATAACCACTTTACCGGTTGCAATCCGCTTACCGCCTTCATCAAGCAGTTCTACGAGATATACATCCGAAGCCGCGTTATCCAGGTTCACATCCATACGTGTATATGGCGTGCTGATGGTATACGCTTTCTGGTAAACCCTGGCCCCTTTGCTATCATAAATATTAAGTGTGCGGGCCGTATTGGTGCTGCTGTAATAACGTACCTGGAAGCTTCCCGAACTTGGATTAGGATAGATGAACAATTCACTGGAAGCTAATTCATTAACAGCTGCCTTATTACTCATGCTGCTTGAACATCCGCTGGCCAGGTCGGTAACCACCACTTCATAGGTTCCAAAATCATCTACGGTAACCGCAAACCTGTCTGCCGTTAAGGAAGGCACCAATATACCATCCCTGTACCAGGCATAAGCATAATTGCCTGCCGGACTAACGGTTGTAAAGAGGGTAGTGCGTATATAAGGTGTAATGCTGGAGAAAGATGCGGCTGTTAGCACCACATTCGGTGTACGCCCAACATTTAACCTCGCGCTGTTTGATGATACAACCCCGCCGCAAGGCGCTCCGGAAGCATTCAGCCTGTACCTGGCTCCGCTCAGGCTCAATGGCGGATTAGTTACGGTTAGGGTGTTTGTATTTACGCCGGAATATATTGCGTTATTGGAAAGGTCGGTGAATGGACCGCCGTTGATGCTAACCTGCCACTGGTAACTGATTGAACTTCCCGTAGCCGATACCGTGAATACCGCCACGCTGCCGTTACAGCCATCCACATCCTGGGGCTGAGACGTAAGTGTTACGGATGTATTTACTGTTAAAGTTGCCACATCAGAATTAACCCCTGATGGGTTACAATCGCCGGAAGCAACACAACGGTACTGGTTACCCGACATTGAAACAGTTGGTGCCGTAATGTTCAGGGTGTTTGTAGTATTTACAGGTGAAACATTGTTCCAGGTATTGCCGCCATCGGTACTCACCTGCCAGTTATATGCCAGGCCTGTGCCGGAAGCGTTAACGGTAAATGTTACGTCTGTACCTGCACAAACACCTGCGCTAACAGGTTGTGTGCTGAATGTGATGGAATTGCTGAGCGACAATGTGGCCGCAGCAGAATTGATGAGCCCTGCTGAGCAGGAACCACCAACCTGGCAACGGTACTGGTTGTTCGTCATGGCAGCCGTAACGTTTGTTAGTGTAAGCGTAGCCGTTGTAACTGCAGGCGACAGGTTGTTCCATGTTACACCGCCGTCGGTACTAACCTGCCAGTTATACGTGAGGCCGGCTCCGGTAGCTGTTACGCTGAAGCTGGCATTGCCGCCTGTACAACCGGATGTGTTGGCCGGTTGTGCCGTAATGGCTGCCGGCATATCTACAGTTAGTGTTGCACATGCTGTTGTTACAGCAGGTGTACAGGTACCGGATACTATACACTGGTATGCATTTCCGTTAGCTGCTGAAGTTACACCCGCAACCGTATAACAGTTGGATGTGGCTCCGGCAATATTAGTCCACGGACCGGTACAGCCTGTTGTACTAACCTGCCATTGGTAAGTGAGGCCGGTTCCGGTTGCGGTAACACAGAATGTAGCGTTTGCCCCTTCGCAAACCGCTGTGTTTGCAGGCTGTGTGCTGATGGCAGGGGCCGTATTAACAGTAAGGGTAGCCGGATTGGAATTTACACCAACCGGGTTACAAGATATGGCAATCACGCAACGGTAGCGGTTGTTGTTCATACTAACGGTAACGCCTGTAAGTGTTAGTGTGGGGGTAGTAACGGCCGGCGACACATTGTTCCAGGTTACACCGCCATCGGTACTCACCTGCCAGTTGTACGTTACGCCGGTTCCGCTGGCAGTAATGCTGAAGCTGGCATCTGTTCCTGCACAGGCTGCAGCATCTACCGGCTGTGTTGTTACCAGGGCCGGTGAATTGGTGGTTAACACCGCTGCATTTGAATTGATGGTACCGGTGGTACAATCACCTCCAACCTGGCAACGGTACTGGTTATTGTTCATACCTGATGTTACGCCGGTTACCGTTAAGGTGGCTGTTGTAACGGCAGGAACCACGTTATTCCAGGTTACACCACCATCGGTGCTAACCTGCCAGTTGTATGTAGGATTAAGGCCTGCAACCGTTATGGTAAATGTGGCATCGCTGCCGGTGCATACAGAGGCGTTGGCCGGCTGGGAACTGATGCTAACGGCGCTGTTTACCGTTAAAACGCCAGCATTGGAATTTACACCGGCTGATGTACATGCGCCTGGTCCGTTTACAATACACCTGTACTGGTTATTATTCATACCGGATGTTACGCCGGTTAGGGTAAGCGTTGCTGTTGTAACCGCTGGTACCGTATTGTTCCAGGTTACACCGCCATCGGTACTTACCTGCCAGTTATAGGTGAGGCTTGCCCCGGTTGCGGTAACGCTGAATGAAGCATTCTCCCCGGTACAAACACTGTTGTTCGCAGGCTGTGATGTTATTGATATGGAACCGGTTGTTACCGTAAGGGTTGCCGCATTGGAAGGTATGGTTGTTGTTGGGCAGCCGCCGGTTACCTGGCAACGGTACTGGTTATTATTCATACCCGATGTTACGGAAGCCAGTGTAAGTGTGGTGGATGTTTCTGCAGGCACTGTATTATTCCAGGTTACACCGCCATCAGTACTTACCTGCCAGTTATAAGTATTGGTTCCTGATACTGTGATACTGAAACTGGCTGTTGTACCCACACAAGCCGAAGTATTGGCCGGTTGAGATGTAATGGCCGGGTTTGCCGTATTAACGGTTAATGTGGCTGCATTTGAATTGGCTACATCGGTTGGGCAAATGCCTTTAACCTGGCAGCGGTACTGGTAATTGTTCATGCTGCCGGTTACTGCATTTAGTGTAAGCGTTGCCGTTGTAACCGCAGGCGACAGGTTGTTCCAGGTTACACCGCCATCGGTACTTACCTGCCAGTTATAGGTTTGCTGGTAACCGGTTCCCGTTATGGTGAACGTGGCATTGGTGCCGGCGCAAGCAGTTACATTGGCAGGTTGCGATGTAACAGCCGGGGCAGGTGGCAGGGCAAATGACGGCGTTCCGTCAGCAGCACTGGCCGCACTTCCCTGTAACGCCCCAAAACCCATTCCACGCTTGGCAAAGGCTGTCCAGATAGCACATAAATGCGCCCCGCCATACAGGTTAATGTCTGCCGTTACGATGGCATTCCTGGCATCAATGAAACCCGGGCTGCAGGGCTGCAGTTTCATACCTTCCATTACCAGTTTTAAGGCAACCGAATTGCCTCCTGCACCTGCTGCATTAAACAGGTTCTGGTTTATTCCTTCCTGTTGTATGATGGCCCAGGTCATTTCCCAAAGTGCCATCGCCCATACTTCTCCCGTATTATGAATTTCCGTGCCAATTGGCGCTACGCCCATATTGGCATAGGTTAACGGGTTAACGGTTATATCTGTGCAATATTTATAATTCCTGATTCCGGTACCTGGTGTGCTGCCCGCAAAGAGGTTCCTGTCGGCCAGTACATAAAGCCCCATTGGCCTTGGAACATTGGCGCCATCAGTTACCTGTGCCGTAGCCCAGTTTGTTGTAAGCATTAATGACAGGT
>CALKVC010000098.1 GCA_937996595.1 uncultured Chitinophagaceae bacterium | reverse complement strand
CCGAGAACGACGGCTGCTAATACGGTCTGGTCTTCCGGAACTACTGCCATAAATGGCACGCACCTGGTAGTTATTTCATACCAGGTGGTAAGCGGAACTGCAAACGATGTGGTTAAACTTTGGCTTGATCCTGTATGGGGATCCGCCGAACCTACTGCAACACTTTCTGCTACAAATACTGGCACTGATCTGGCAAATGTTAACAGGATACTGGTACGCCAGGATGCTTCTACTACAACCCCATTTGTAGAAATGGATGAATTCAGGATTGGCCTTTCATGGGCCTCTGTTGCATCTACCGTTAATGGTACTATTGCTTCCGGCGAATACGGAACACATACCAATGGCCAAAACCAGCAAAGCAGCGCTACTGGAACCTGGTATATGAACTGGGATGAAAATAATTTATATATCGGACTTGCAGGTACGAACACAGCAGAAGGAGCTATCTTGTATCTGGATAAAAATCCGGTTGTGCCTGTTGATGGCGGAACAAACTCTGATGGTACAATAGTTGGGTTTAATAATTATGACGGCACCAGTTTTGCAAGCCTTCAGTTCCGGGCCGACCTGGTTGTTTATTTCAAAGACAGCTACCGCGAATTCCGTACAGCAAACGGCAGCAACGGATGGTCATCTGCAACTTCCGGATTTGGTTTATATGCTTCGTCCAGTGGTAACCGTGAGTTGTCTATTCCATGGTCTGCCATAGGAGGACGCCCGTCTTCATTCAATTGGTTCGGTCATGTGGCTTATGCTGGCGGAGGTGCTTATGCTTCAGTTCCTACTGAAAATCCGGGATCCGGAGCAGGACTGATCATAGGTGCGAGTGCACGCTGGAAACGTTATTATACCGTAAGTACAACTACAATTGGCAGTGCAACCCCTCCTTTCAGCAGGAACAGTTTTGTATTTAATAATACAGCGGATGAAAATAGCTTCGGTGCCATCTCCGTATATGATTTTACCATGAACAGCAGCGGAAGGTATATTTCAAGGACAGGGGCAACCGGCGCCAACTGGTCTATTGCAGGGAATATGGTTGTTGGAAACGGAACGATATATATGGGTAGTGGCGGAACCAATGGCGCATATGGCTCAACAACTATTTCCGGTGACCTGGATATCAGGGGCGGAACATTTGACATGGACCAGACTACCAGCCCGGTAACGGTTAACGGTAACCTGTTGTTATCTTCCGGTAATATGAACTTATCAGGAAACGGTTATGGAGGTGGCGACCTGGTGCTTAAAGGAAACTGGACAAAAACAAGCGGTACATTTACACCCAATGGCCGTGCGGTATTTTTTAATGCGGCCAGCGGCAACCAAACGATAACCGGCGCCACCACTTTCGATTATGTTTTTGTAGATAAAGCAGCCGGCTCTGTTCTGCTGGCTAATGATATTACCTGCGCCCAAACACTTAATTTAACCAACGGAACAATAATCACCTCATCAAACAAGGTGATCATCAGTAATGCTGCAACCGGTACTTTGGCCAGGACAAATGGATATATAAATGGTAATTTGCAGCGGGCAATCGCTACCGGAACCAACACCTATAATTTTGCTGTGGGTACCGCCAGCGGATATACGCCTGTAAGCCTTGCATTCTCTGCTGTTTCCGGTGCAGGAAATATCACTGTATATTCAGCTGATGCGGCAGGTGCCAATTACCCGTCAACCTTGCATGCTACCAAATTACTGGCAAGAAACTGGAACATTACGAATAGCGGGGTTACCGGCTTTGCCGGTGATGCCACATTCACATACCTTCCGGCCGACCTGGCCGGTGGCGCTGCTTCCGGAAACCTGAAAGCATATGTACATGACGGAAGCCACAGTTATCCCGCAAGCAACAGCAATACGGCAAACAGCTTCAATTATAACGGACTAACAACATTCGGCGAATTCGGAGCCGGAGAATGCAAGGGCACCCAGAACGCTACATTCACTAAAACCATGGCCAGCGCCTGCGGTGGCGGGGCAGACGGTACCATAACGGTTACGCCTATGGGAGGAACTGCTTCACCATATACCTATAGCTGGACCAGTAACCCTTCCGGCTTCAGTGCCAGTACAGCAGCAGTTACCGGCTTGTCGCCCAGGGATTATTCCGTAACGGTTACGGAAGCAACAGGCTGTTCATTCACGCTTACAGACATCACCATCTGGCAGGCACTGGCACCAACCGTGTCTAACAATGGCGGCATATCAGGCAGTTGCAACAATACCGGTTATATCGTTTTATATGGCAGTAACGGTGTTCCGCCTTTCACATACAGCGTTGATGGTGTTACCTACCAGGGCAGCAATACTTTCATGAACCTGGCTGCGGGTACCTATACCGGTTATGTGAAAGATTCGGCAGGATGTATCGGTACAAAACCCAATATCGTTATCGGTTCTGCGGCAACGTTAGTGGTAACCGCTTACCCACGCCCGGCCAGCAGTTGTGCCAATAACGGATCTATTGAATTGTACAGAACCGGTGGCATCGCACCTTATACTTACAGCCTGGATGATGTTACTTATCAATCAAGCAATACGTTCAGCAACCTGGCCGGCGGAAGTTATACCGGTTGGGTAAAGGATTCAAAAGGTTGCAAGACATCATTGGCGGGTATCA
>CALKVC010000097.1 GCA_937996595.1 uncultured Chitinophagaceae bacterium | reverse complement strand
CAACACGGCGGCTTTAGAACCGGTCACTGTAATTTCTGCCCCTGCAAAAATCAGCTTTGACCTGTCTTCCAAAAAACCAGCCGGCGCCAAAAAACTGATTTCTACTTCTTTATTTGCATTAACCGTATTACTTAACAGGTATGCGCCATCCACTTTTAGGGTTATCTCTTTTACAGTGAGCCCTTCCTGGAAATAGCGGCAACCGGTAAAAGCCAATATTCCTGCCTGCTGCCCGGATGAATTTATGGGTGTTACTGCAATAAATGCTAACAAAAGCGACAGTGTCTTTAATACGGGTTGCAAGTATTTCCCGGTGCGATTAAGCGGCATGGATAATTTCATGAAATTGTATTCAACATTTATAAAACAGCGGCAAACCTGATGTTAAAACTGAAATAGGAATCATTGTTTTTCGGATTACCCCGTTCATACCCGATATTGGTATTGTGTGTGGGGTTTAATTCCTTTTGGCGGTCGTTTAACATCAATGCATTGGTAAGCTGTGTTCCGGTGAAATACTGGTTATATAAATTAGGGTCAATGTAAAAGGTGCTTACATCGTCGAGGTAATCGGTAAACAGGATGCGTGAGGTGCATTCCAGGCTTATATTCAGCAGCGGGTTAACCTTGTATTTTATGCCTATGCCAACCGGGCAAACCAGTTGCGTAAGCTTATAAGGTTTCCTGTCGGGATATTCCCTGAAACCCTGCCCTTCTGTGCTCAGCGGCTGAAGATCGATCCATTCGTCATTCAGTTTTGCCTGCGGGTTGAATTTGAAAAAACCGATGCCGCCCAATATATAAGGAGAAAACCGGGGGAGTTTTTTAGCATACTGATATCTTCTGAAAAATACGGGGTGGATTTCTGTAATGAATACCACTTCCTGTATGCTGCTCCTGAAACTGAGATTGCGTTCATACCTTCCTAAAGTTGACTGGCTAACCGATTTCAAAGATTTATCATCTGCTTTCACTTTCCCAAAAGTTGCTTCCAGCCTCAAGCCAATAGCATTCCTGTACAGCATATTTACAAAAATACTGGCATCAATTTCAGCATACCTCATATTGAAATCCTTGATGAAGTTTTTCCCAATCCCTTTCCTTCCACCGAGGTCGGTAAAACAATTCATCAAACCAACGGAAGCACCTGCTTCATACACCAGGTCCCGGGTGAAATACACATCTTCATGAAACGGGTATTGAGCGTTTGCCTGCTGAATACCGCAACAACACAGCATGCCGGCATACAGCAAACCAATAATTTTTTTCATACGTAAATCTCCTTGTGAATAGAATCCGGTCCGGCATAGGATATAGGGTTTACATGAAAATAAAGAATATTTGGTTTACCGGGCAAAAAATGACTGCATTAACCTGTTTTTTTGCAAGTAATTTGTTAGTAACTTAAGCAGAAGGAACCAGCCTGCTCACTATTTTAAATGAACATATAACGGTCTGATCACCCGGAATCAAATTGGCCATTATACAGTAAAACTAAAAAGCCGGACGGTAAAGCTGCTGATGAAAGTTAACTCGCCTTACTAATAAATGTACCTGAAAAAGTGGGCTTACCTGGAAATGCATATTGCTATATACAAAAAGCAATTAGCCCAACAATTCAACTCATGAGAAATCAATGGATTTGCTTTATTACCGGAAACAGTCATTTGATTATTTGGAATCATGGGTAGATACCCATTCACATATTATAGTAAATGAATGAAATTTCAATCTATTACTGAAAATCGTTTCACTCACCATATTAGCTTCAAACAGTATAATCATGTATTAATATATTTATCGGGGTATACATTAGAAAAATGGCATCAGTAACGTAAATAATCCATTTGGATAATTCTTTTATCCATCAAGTATTACGTAATTTGAACAAAACAAACCAGCATTTGTAACTTTGACAAGGCTCCTGCAGATATTATTTTCCATCGCCATATTATTATCGGATAATCATGCCCTGTGTCAGCACATTGAACGCTACAATACTTTTAATTACAATGTAAACGAGGGACTGCTTCACAGTAATATAGGCGACCTTGATTTTGATAAGAATAATTTCTGCTGGATCAGTTTCGCCACAGGTCTTCAGAAATTCAACGGAAAAACCTTTTCACAGGTACCGGTTCAGGAAGGATTACCTGTTGATAAGGGACTTAGTCTTTTTTCATGCAAAAACGGCGATCTGCTTGTCTCCCATCCGTATGGCATCAGCAAATATGATATTAACACAAACAAATTCAGCCAGGTATTTACAAACAATCCCAAATACCCTGTAAGGCCGGTAATCATTGGTGAAGACAATGGCAAAATCTATTTTTTTACCGGAGAAGGGAAAATAGCCTGTATTGATACTATACATTTCAAAATCATTTCCGAATCAAAAAAAACATACCCGGTATTTCCATTCTTAACTGCACAGGTAATCAAATTCAGTGAAAATATCATTGACCATAAGGTAGCATTTATAGTTGACCATACCTTATATAGCTGGGATCTGGAGAAACAGGAACAAATAGCCCAATCTGACAGGAATAAAAAATTTTCTGCTGCTACGATGCTAATGCTTTCTCCTCATGAAGTGATATGTTACCTCTACGACTCGATTAGCAGTTTTATCAGCTATGATTTCAGAACAGGAGAAACAGCCAGGCATAAATTATTGGATGGGTTCGTACAATCATCTTCCAGGATCGTTACATCTGCCTGGAATAATAAAATTCTATTATCAGCAGGCAACAGGTTATTTGAAACAGACAGCCGCATTACAGGCTTAACTAATGAACTGGTAAACCTGCAAAACCTTCCAATTGCCGGCAATAACACTATTGTAAAAATTAAAAGTGACCATTTTGGAAACCTGTACCTGGTTACTATCAATTCTGGATTTATAAAAGTGATAAAAAATAATTACCAGGTAAAATATTATGGAACACCGGCCAGGGATTCAAATTATACCATCAGTATCTTACCTGACAAGGAAAATAACCGTGTATTAGTTGGCACCAGTGGTAATGGTTTGCTGGTGTTTGATACGATGCAGCAATTAAAGGCACATATTAAATATCTTCCGGATCATGATAAACCTTTTGGGCTTTCCGGCATCTTAAAAACGCCTGAGGGGGCATACCTGCTTTTTATTATCGGGCAACGCAGTATCTGGCATGTAAGCAGCAACCTGAAAACACTTACTGAAATACCCTTTAGTTCCTCTTTGCCAGTTGAAAAATCCCATGTACATTATTTCAGCAAAATATTATCCCAACATAATAACAAGGCATATGTACTGTCTGATGGCAATATTTTTAAACTGAATATTGAGAAAAGGGATTTTAAAAAAATTCATTTTGCAGATACATATACCATGACTGGCCTTTTTTATAAAGACCATATAATCACACATACTAATGATGAACTGCTGTTTATAGATACCGCTGCCTGCAGCATATATAAAAGAGTACGCCTTGAAAATACCAGCCTTGTCCGTTGTTTTAATGAGGGCCCGGCTAACAAGATCTATGTGGGAAGCAATAATGGGATATTTGAAATAGACAGTTTAGGAAAAAAGATAAAGCATATAACCACTTCAGATGGTTTGCCGGATGCATGCATTTATGCCATTGAAACGGACAGCAACGCCACACTATGGTGCAGCAGCAATAAGGGATTATTCAGCCTGAATGACAAAGGGGAAATTTTCCAGTTACGCAAAGCCGATGGCCTGCAGGAAAATGAATTCAATACGAATGTATCGGCAAAAACCGCAGACGGGGAATTGTATTTTGGTGGTATAAACGGAGTGAGTAGTTTTTACCCGCAAAACCTGGGCCGCTACCAGGAAAAAATAAATATCCTGGTTACCGGCATCAAGGTTAATAATGAAAATGCTTTCCCGGATACCGCATCCTGGAATATAAACACTATTAAACTGCCACATAACCGGAACAGCCTTTCATTTGATTTCATAGCGATGGCGGATAACAATCCCGATCAATATGTATACCAATACAGGATGATAGGAATAGATGAAGAATGGATACAGAATATGGAATTACAAACCATCAGGTATATACTTCCGCCTGGTAAATATAAACTGCAGTTGTTTGCCTCCCGAAATTTTGATGCCCGTGCAAAACCATTGAAGGAAATATTCATCCATATTAAACCTCCTTTCTGGCAAACCTGGTGGTTCAGGATAAGCATGGCCGTTATACTGATTACGGTATTGGCTTTTATCATTAACCGATATAACACAAGGAAATATAAAAGAAAACTGGCTGAACTGCAAAGCGAACATAAAATTCAGATGGAACGTGAACGGATTTCGCGTGACCTGCACGACAGCATCGGCGCATATGCTAATGCAGTATTATATAAAACTGATTTGCTTCAACAGGAAACCATGAATGAACACCGGAATGAACTGATGAAAGACCTCCGGTTCGCCTCCAAAGACATAATTACTTCCTTAAGGGAAACCATCTGGGCACTTCAAAAGGAGGAATACAACACGGAGGAATGCCTCATGCGCATCCGCAATTTTATACAGCCATTCAACAGGTATTACCCGCATATCCAATTCTCAGTAAAAGGAACGGCGGATACTTCAAAAAAACTGAACAACAACAAATCGCTTAACCTGGTGAGAATCGTTCAGGAAGCTGTTACCAATGCTATTAAACATGCCAATGCAACACATATTGACGTATCAAGTGAAATGCTTGAAGATGTATGGAAGATAATTGTAACCGACAATGGCACGGGTTTTATTGTAAGTAAAATGGAAAAAGCCGGTGGAAACGGGCTGGGAAATATGAAACAGCGTGCCAAAGATGCAGGATTTGATATCATTCTTGATTCAGCCGGAGTTGCAGGCACATCTATAACTATACTGGTACGATTATAAAATTATCCAGTTGGATTATTTACATAGCAGGAAATTTATTCCATATTTGTATAAATAAGCCATATGCCTTTAAAAATTGCGATCATAGATGACAAGGCAAGCAACCGGAATATCCTTCGGGACAAGCTGGAACGGCATGGCCATTTTGAAGTGAGCCTGGTGGCCGGCGACGGTAAAGAATATTTAGATAAAATGAAAGCACTTCAAGCAGGTGAATGGCCTGATGTTGCCCTGATGGACCTTGAAATGCCAAATATGGACGGCGTTGACGCCATTGCTGCGGGTTCATGTCTTTTCCCATCGGTAAAATATGTTGTGCTAACCATTTTTGATGATGAAGAAAAGATTTTCAAAGCCATCAAGGCCGGTGCATACGGTTACCTGTTAAAGGATGAAACGGCCGAGAATATTACTGATATGTTGCTGCAAATGCATGAAAATGCCGTTGGGCCCATATCACCCGGCATTGCTTATAAAATACTTCAACTGGTTCAGAAAAACGAACTGAGCTTGCCTGGTAAACAGGCACAACAGCCTCAAAAGACTTTTTTTGACCTATCAACAAGGGAAAAAGAAATCCTTCAAATGCTGGTGCAGGGGTTATTATATAAAGAGATTGGCGCTGCATTGAATATCAGTCCCAATACTGCTAAAAAGCATGTGATTAATATTTACCAAAAGCTTCATGTAAACAGCCGTGCACAAGCCCTTCACCTGGCTTATGAAAAAGGAATCCTGTAAATAAAAAAGCGGCAGATCCTATTACATGCCCGGATCATCGGCCGTTGGCCCGTACATACCTACTAAAGGGATATTCAGCAGGCGTAAGTACACAGATCGGAAGAGCAC
>CALKVC010000096.1 GCA_937996595.1 uncultured Chitinophagaceae bacterium | reverse complement strand
CAAAAAGGGGAAGTTGCAGCGATAGAAGGCTCAATGTAAAATAATCCGGTAATAAATAATTTTTTTGTCTGGCAGATGCCGCGTGCATTAATCCGTTTACCTTTGCGCCATAAAAATCATAGTTTACATAAAAAATAATTACACATGAAAATTACTGTTGTAGGAGCTGGCGCAGTAGGAGCAACCTGTGCTGACAATATTGCACGCAAACAACTTTGCGACGAGCTGGTTTTGGTTGATATCAAAGAAGGAGTTGCCGAAGGAAAGGCAATGGACCTGATGCAAACAGCCCAGATAGAAGGTTTTGACACCAGGATCACCGGATCAACAAATGATTATTCAAAAACGGCCGGAAGTTCGGTGGCCATCATCACTTCCGGTATTCCCCGTAAACCGGGCATGACGAGGGAAGAACTTATTGGTATCAACGCAGGTATTGTTAAAACAGTAACCCAAAACCTGCTGAAATATTCTCCGGATGTAATCATCATTGTTATCAGTAACCCGATGGATACCATGACATACCTGGCATTGAAAGCTAGCGGACTGCCAAAGAACAGGATCATTGGAATGGGAGGTTTGCTGGATAGCAGCCGGTTCAGGTATTTCCTCAGCCAGGCCATGCAATGTTCGCCAAACGACCTGCAGGCAACGGTTGTAGGCGGTCATGGAGATACAACCATGATACCTTTGACCAGGTTGGCAACATATTGTGGTACACCGGCTTCCAATTACCTGGATGAGGCCAGCTTGAAAAAAGTGGCTGCCGATACCATGGTGGGAGGCGCAACCCTTACCGGTTTACTGGGAACATCTGCCTGGTATGCACCGGGTGCTTGCGGCGCATTACTGGCAGAAGCAATTGTGCGTGATGAAAAGAAACTGATGCCATGTTGTGTTTACCTGGAAGGTGAATATGGCCTTAATGATATTTGTATCGGGGTGCCAGTTATTGTTGGCCGGAATGGCTGGGAAAAGATTGTTGATTATAAACTGAATGAGGAAGAAATGGCTGCCATGAATAAAAGTGCAGACGCTGTACGGAGTATGAACAGCGTATTATCAACAATGGAAATCTGAAAATCATATTAGACAGAATGCAAAAACCCGGTTCATCCGGGTTTTTTATTTTATTTCCATACCATATTCAGGACTGCATAATCATTAAACTGCAAAAACCTGGAAAATCATTTGTTATAGGCCTGCGTGCTTTTTGTTTTATTTAACAGCGTTCTATACAATATTGCTTTAAACATGTGGTTATAGAATTTTACCTTTAAAAAAATCTGTATGAATTTCATAAAATCATTTTCATTGCCTGTTTTACTGATAGTGTCTGTCAGTTCCTGCAAAAAATCGGGAACCGACGATGTTACCGGCCCTACTGTGAATTTTGTTTTTAAATTCGATTCTACACAGGTGCGGTTGAATGCGCTGGCACAACCTGTTTCAGTAGCTGCGGGAAATGGTGCCCAATCGCCGGTATTTAACCTCATGAGCGCTCATTATCTTGAGTTGACTCCGGATCAGTTAACGCCATTAGGTTCTGGTGCTGTTTTATACAAGGCTGCAGAAACAACAGCCGGTGGGGCAAATGCCATTGATTTTAGTAAATCAGCATTCGCCGGGGAAGGCCAAACATTTTTAAGTGTGCCGGTAAAGTCATTTGCGGCCGGAACATATAACTGGCTGCGGGTTTCCCTGGCATATCAGAATTATAATATAAAGTTCAGGTCGTCTGGTTTGGACCTAACCGGAACCCTGGCTTCATTTATCGGATTCCGAACATACCTGCAAGACTTTAAGGTTAAAGATTCAACCATACAGGTAAATGCCAACAAAGACCAGGGTTACTGGGCATTTGAAACAAATGTTTCCGGTTTTGGTTTTTTAAGTTCGGGCCAGGCGCCTGCAGGTGCTACTACTGTCCCTAATCCGCTTTTTGCAACTTCTCCTATTCCCGCAGGATCCTGCGTTGTAACAGGGCAATTTACCACCCCACTTGTAATAACCGGTTCTGAAACGGCAGATATAACTATCATTGTTTCGTTATCAACCAACAAAAGTTTTGAATGGAGGGAAGTGTCAGGTCCTGGAACATTTGATCCATCTAATGGCGACCAGGTAATAGATATGGGTATCAGGGGAATGATTCCATACAAACTGTAAAAAATCATATGAAAGGCCTGGAATAAAAAAGGGTTAAATGATTTCTGCTGAAATATTTAACCCTTTGTCATACATTTTTTATTCTTCAGCTAACCCCGTCTGTTTGCATTTCCTTACTTATTTTTTGTACAAGCCCCTGTAAAACTTTCCCCGGCCCGCATTCCGTTACATGTGTACAACCATCCTCAACCATCGCCTGTATGCATTGAGTCCATTTTACCGGACCGGTTAATTGTGCAATGAGGTTTTCTTTTATAACAGCAGGATCTGAAATGGCCGTTGCTGCCACATTCTGGTAAACGGGTGCTATCGGGTTACTGAATGTAGTTTTATTAATAGCTTCTGCCAGTTCTTCTTTTGCAGGTAACATCAGCGGTGAATGAAAAGCACCGCCAACGGGAAGTATTAGCGCTCTTTTTGCACCTGCTGCTTTCATCCTGTCACAGGCAATCTCAATTCCCTTTATAGTACCGCTTATTACCAGTTGGCCCGGGCAGTTGTAATTGGCAGCAACTACCACTTCACCGATTTCATTGTTTATATGCCTGCATATTTCCTCTACTTTTTCATCTGCTAATCCCAATACGGCAGCCATGGTGGAAGGGTGTAACTCACAGGCATGCTGCATGGCTTTTGCCCTGATGGATACAAGCTGCAATGCATCAGCAAAACGAATCGCCTTATTGGCCACGAGTGCCGAAAACTCACCCAATGAATGGCCGGCAACCATATCGGGTGATGCATTTTCTAAACTATAGAATGCTGCAACCGAATGAATGAAAACGGCTGGTTGTGTAATAGCAGTCTTTTTAAGGTCTTCATCCGAACCGGTAAACATGATGTCTGAAATTCGAAAACCAAGTATGTCGTTTGCCTGTTCAAACAGGTTTTTGGCCGCTTCATTGCTTTCGTATAAAGTTTTTCCCATACCGGGGAACTGTGAGCCCTGGCCGGGAAAGACATATGCGTTTTTCATGCTTTGATGATTTTGGGTTAATTAAACAGTCTTCCAAATGTATAAAGATACTATGATGAAAATAGTAATTAACCATAAAATAGTTAGTGAGATATATGGGAATCACCTGTTTTGTTGCAAGTAAATGTTCAAATATTACTGGTACCCAGGAACCAAAGATTAAATTATTGGAAAGCTTACCGGATCAATGCAGTTTTGAGCTGATGAGTTTCATGAATTCGCTCCTGGTTTCATTTTTTTCAAACTCGCCAAAAAATGCGGAAGTGGTTGTTACGGAGTTTTGTTTGGAAACGCCCCGCATCATCATGCACAAATGGGTGGCTTCTATAACTACGGCCACCCCAATCGGGTTAAGGCTTTCTTTAATGGACATGAGGATCTGCTGTGTTAACCTTTCCTGCACCTGGAGCCTGCGGCTGAAAACATCTACAACCCTTGCCAGCTTGCTCAGCCCGGTTATATAACCGTTAGGAATATACGCTATATGGGCTTTGCCGAAAAAAGGCAGCATATGATGTTCACACATGCTGTATAGCTCAATGTCTTTTACGATTACCATTTCACTCACTTCTTCATGAAATTTTGCAGATTCCAGAATGGCTTTGGCATCCAGTGAATAACCCTGTGTCATATATTGCATGGCCTTTGCCATACGCTCGGGTGTTTTTAGCAATCCTTCACGTTCAGGGTCTTCGCCCAGGATTGCAATGCTTTCTTTGTAACATTTTATCAGGGAAGCTGTAGCCGCTTCATCGTATGTTTCTGTTTTCTTATAAGCCATTGAATGAGGTTGAGTTTTATAGGAAAATAAGGCTGATGCTTACACGGGGTATTCAACAAAGTTCCTGCTGGTTTCATATAACCTTACCTGCAAATCGAGTTCTTTGTCCAATACCGGCCTGAGTTTATCATAAATCACTATCGCAATATTCTCTGCAGTAGGATTTAATGTTGAAAATTCTACGCAATCAAGGTTAAGGTTCTTATGGTCAAATTTTTCAATAATATGTTCTTTCACAAGATCGCTGAGCAGTTTCATATCTATTACAAAACCGGTTTCACTGTCAGGGATACCCGTAACCTTAACTACCAGTTCATAATTATGGCCATGAAAGTTAGGGTTATTGCATTTTCCAAATACCGCATTATTCTTTATGTCGTTCCATAAGGGGTTTGTCAGCCTGTGCGCTGCATTAAAATGTTCCCTTCTGTATACGGCCACTTTATTGCTCATGATGTATAAAAACAATTAAATATTAAAATAGTTCGGTTTACACAGTTTGTAAACTTGAATGTTTTAAAAACTGTTAATATTGCCGACAGGCCTTGTCTAAATGTACAAATTTTGGGATAATATCAGCTACCGAAATATTCTACATAGATGCGGGGCGTTTCATACAGTTTAAGCGCATGCAGGGTAATGGCAGGAGGAAGGTTTGGTTCAAGCTGGCCCCAAATGCCTATAACGAGGTTTTCTATAGAACATAACTTGCCTTTCATGAAATCCACATCAACATTCAGGTTTTTATGGTCAAGCTTTTCAATAACATGTTTCTGAACGATCTGGCTAAGTTTTTTTACATCAAAAACAAACCCTGTGCCGGGATCGGGGTTGCCTTTGAGGGTAACATGTAATTCAAAATTGTGGCCATGCCAGTTTTCATTGGCACATTTACCAAAAACCTCCTCATTCCTTTCCCTACTCCAGGCTGGGTTATAGAGTTTATGTGCTGCGTTAAAATGTTCTATCCTGGTAATATAAACCATTGCTGATCCAAAATTTTTGCAAAGTTAGCCAGTATTCAGTGAAATATGAAGCATAAATGCGAATTTTGTGTAATGCAAATCTTAGTGGTAGCTGCAACTTCAATGGAAATCGCTCCATTCATGGCAAAATGGCCGGTGGCAGATCATTTGATAACAGGTGTAGGAAGCCCGTTTGCTATTTATCATATTATGCAAAGAATGCATCAGATTGACTACGATCTGGTGGTTCAGGCAGGTATTGCCGGATCCTACTTAAAAGATATGGCGCTTGGGGATGTTGTAGCTGTATCAAAGGATAATTTCGCAGATATCGGTATTATAGAAAAGAATCAATTGATTACCATGTTTGAATCAGGATTTGCAACTGCCTCCGGATTTCCATTCACAAACGGCTGGCTGGTTAACAATGGCAGGTTGCTGGATGATTTGGATTTACAAAAAGTAAATGCCATAACTGTTAATACGGTAACTGATGAAGCGGAACGGATTAATCAGCTGGTTGCAAAATTTGATCCGCAGATTGAAACAATGGAAGGAGCTGCATTACACTATGTTTGCCTTCAGCAAAATATTCCTTTTTTACAAATGCGGGGTATCAGTAATTATGTGGGTGAAAGGGATAAAACGAAATGGAATATGGAAGGCGCTGTATACAACCTGAATAATGAATTACAGTCATTATACAAAAGATTATTAGCATAACTAATTTTAATAACAGGGAATGATTGAATTGAACCTCGGTTTCTCACCTTGCCCGAATGATACCTTTATTTTTGATGCACTGGTTAACAATAAAATTGATACGGAAGGTATCCGGTTTAAGCCTGTATTAGAAGATGTGCAAACCCTCAATCAATGGGCTTTGCAAGGGAAACTGGACATCAGCAAATTAAGTTATGGCGTATTGCCTGGCGTGCTTGATACGTATATTTTACTAAACAGCGGCAGTGCATTGGGAAAAGGGGTTGGGCCGTTGCTGATTACAAACGGGTTAACCGGAATTACAGATATGGCAACACGGGTTGTAGCCATTCCGGGAAAAGATACAACAGCTCATATGCTTTTTTCTTTAGCCTGCCCGGAATCAAAGAACAAGGTTTTTCTGCGGTATGATGAAATTGAAGAATTTGTACTGCAGCAGAAAGGTATGGGTGTAATCATACACGAAAACAGGTTCACGTATCGTCAGAAAGGGCTTGTGCTGATTTCCGACCTGGGCGACTTTTGGGAACAGCAAACAGGCTTACCTATCCCTTTAGGCGGTATTGTAATTAAAAGAAGCCTTGAACTGAAGGTGCAGCAAAAAGTTGATAAGCTTATTCGTAAAAGCCTGGAATATGCATTTTTACATTACCCGCAATTAAATGATTATATCAGGTCGCATGCACAGGAACTGAGTGAAGATGTAATGCGGAAGCACATCGAATTATATGTAAATGATTACTCGCTGAATCTTGGGGAAGCGGGAAGAAAAGCGGTGGAAAAAGTTATTGAAGTATATAATGGCTTGCACAACAGCAAAGAGGTTAATGTTGATATATTTGTTGAGCCGGATTAATGTTTTTCCGGTTTTAAAGCCTTGCTATAGGCAGACAGGCATCTTTCTCTTGCCATTTCGTGGTTTACTATCGGTTTGGGGTAACTGAATTCCATGAACTCCGGCACCCATTTTTTTATATAGGCCAGGTCGGGGTCAAATTTTTTTGTCTGCAGGTATGGATTGAATATCCTGAAATAAGGAGCTGCGTCGCACCCGCTTCCGGCTGCCCATTGCCAGCCGCCATTATTGGAAGCAAAATCAAAATCAAGCAATTTTTCAGCAAAATATGCTTCTCCCAGTCGCCAGTCGAGCAGCAGGTGTTTACAGAGGAAAGACGCTACAATCATCCGTACCCTGTTATGCATGAAGCCGGTAGCATTCAGTTCACGCATACCTGCGTCAACAATGGGGTAACCTGTTTTTCCCTGGCACCATTTTTCAAATTCTCCGTTATCGTTTCGCCATTGTATAAAATCATAAGCCGGTTTAAATGAGTTCCCGCTTGCTACATGGGGAAAATGCCAGAGAATCATGTGATAGAAGTCGCGCCAAATCAATTCATTTAAGAAAGTGCCAGATAGCTTGTGGGCTACGGAAGCAAGTTGCCTGATGCTGAGTGTGCCAAATCTCAGGTGTACGCCAAGCCTGGAAGTACTTCTAATACCCGGAAAATCACGTTTACTTGTATAATTCAAAATCAATTCTTCGTTGATGTTGTTTTGGGGTATAGGATCTGATGTTTCAATAAACCCCAATTCTTTCAGGGATGGAATTCCTGTTTCCTTTAGTTGCAGGAAGTTGCTGAATAATTTCCTGCATGGAAAAGGCTCCAGGTGTTTTTCTGATAAAGTAGCTTTCCATTTTTTGCTGTAGGGGGTAAATACGGTGTAAGGCGTTCTGTCTTCTTTAATTATTTCATCTTTTTCAAAAATCACCTGGTCTTTATATGTTTGCATTCCAATTGAATGGCTGCCTAATAAATTTCTAATGCCTTCATCTCTATCCTTTGCATAGGGTTCATAATCATGGTTTGTAAATACCACAGAAATATCATAGTCATGCACAAGTTGTTTAAAGGCATTTTCCGGGCTGTCATGAAAAACAAGCAGTGTCGTGCCAAGCCTGTTTAGTTTTTCCTTAATCTGAAGGATGGCAGTATGGATGAATGTTAAACGCCTGTCTCGTTTATCTGTTAGTTTATTAAGGATATTGGTATCAAAAATGAATACCGGCAGAACAGGTTTACCGCTTTTTAGGGCATGGTAAAGTCCGGCGTTGTCATCTAACCGAAGGTCTCTCCTGAACCAGAAGATATTTATTTCTCCATTACTTTTTTTATTCATCTTCACTGGTTAACAAAAAACGTCGGGATTTGTTTGTTGCAGTGTTGAAATTATTCCGGTAGTAATGGTATTGGAAAATGATTTATCCTCAATGCCGGCCACCCATCGGATATTGTATATGGAATTGGATAAAAAAACCTCATCTGCCTGTAATAAATCATCAGTTGTGATAGTGGTTTCAGTTATGTTAAATCCGGAATTTTTTAGTTTAACCAAAATGAATTTTCGCATGATACCGGCGATGCAGCCTTCCGATAGTGCTGGAGTAAATACGGCCCCATCCCTGATTATGAAAACGTTTGCAATGGTACTGTCGCAAACCCTGCCATGATTGTTCAGGATTATGGCATCATTGCATTTATTTTTCTTTGCATCCAAAGCGCCCATGAAGTAAGGCAGGTAATTATTATGTTTCAGGTTACTGAATTGATCGGCCATTTTTCTTGCATCCCGGTAAATGCATAATTGCAGGCCATTAACATTAAGCATACCGTTAGGGTGGGGTAATTCCCACGACTGTATCATGTATATGGGATTATTATTTTCGGCATCATATAAACCACCGCTACCTCTTACAATGGTCAGCCTGATCCTGGCTCTTTCCTGCTTGTTCTTTTTTACAAGATGAACTACCTGCTCATGGATTTTTTCTGGCGTAAAATGTTTTGGTATTTCTATCTGGAGGCTGTTCATTCCTTTATACAACCTGGCTATATGTTCATCAAAAAGCAGCAGTTCGTTGTTTACATATTTCAGGGTTTCAAAAAGGCCATCGCCAAACCGGAGGCCCCTGTTATCAGCGCCAATTACCAGGCTTCCGGCATCAACCAGTTTGCCGTTAAAATGGAGGAAGTTCATAATGCTGTAAAGTAAAATCATTTCCTGTTCTTGCAGGTAGGTATTACAGAAATATTTCCGGGGAATTTATAAAAAAGGGATAAAAAAAATCTCCGTTTTAAACGGAGATTGCATTCAAAAATATGGGGGTTACATTTCTTCTATTATCTTATGTTTTACGGCATACATGATTAACCCGGCGGTTGTTTTAGAACCGGTTTTTACTTTCAGTTTATCCCTGATGGCTTCAACGGTTCTTGGGCTCAGGTCAACCATATCGGCAATTTCTTTGGTGCTTTTTTCTTCGCACATCAGCCTTAGTATAGTGGTTTCTTTATCGTTCAGGTGTACTTCCTGGGAAACCATTTGGTGAGGTGCTGCTACATTCCTTTGTTTTAGGTTTGTAAGCAATGCCTGGTTGGTAAGTGCATTGAAAAAGTATTCCTGTTCAAAACAGGTTTTAATGGCTTCATAAATCACTTCAATATCACTTGTTTTGGTAAGATAGCTGTTGGCGCCCAGTTCCATCAGTTTGGTGATCATACTATTGTCTTCCAGCATGGTCAGCATGATCACTTTTGTATTGGGGCATATTTTTTTAATTTCCGGAAGAGCAGTAATACCGTCCATGATCGGCATCTGGATATCGAGCAGGATTACATCCGGTTGAAGTGATTTGATCAGGTTCAGCAGGTGTACTCCGTTATCTGCTTCTGCAATAACTTTTATATCTTTCTTGGCACTTAAAGTTGTCTTCACGCCCGCCCTGTATAACACATGGTCGTCGCAAATAATCACTTTAATCGGTTCCTGGTTCTCTGGCTTCATAATTTATGCAGTAAAAATAGTGATTTTTTAGATAGTATGATTACTCGTATTATATAACGGTTTTTGCAGACTGAAATTATTTCAAGTACAATTTTCAAGTGTAAATACCCTGATCTGTAAATGGTAATTTTACGCATTTGAGGGCAAACCCATGCGAAATAGATTTAATAAGAATAGCAGTGTTGAATAATTTTCCACATAAAAATATATGGGTTATTACAAGTAAACTGAACAAAAAACCGGGAACTGAAAGTACAGTTCCCGGGGCTGCCTTCACATAGGTACAGACTAAGTATAGGGCAGGGATTAACTACATTATCAAAATTGAGCGTTGGCTATTATACAGCAAAGAGAAAAACAACGGAAAATGATGGTGATTTTCTTCTAAAACAGAAATATAAATGGATTAGAATTGTGGAGAAAATTCTCTAAGATGAATGGCTACATATATAATATAGTTTTCAATTTTCAATCAATATGTATTTTGTTAACTTTTATTTTGAGTTTACGAATTATCAAGAATAGAAACATACCTGAGTATATGAAGGGATTTTATTGGTATTCAATTGTTGGAGTGATTGTATTAATTCCAGTTTTTATTGACATAAATATCACTAAGAGATTTTTTCTACTTAAGACAATTGTTATAAACTTTTCAATTTTATTTCATTATTTGTTTTTGAGTTTATTTATAAAAAAATTGATTGTTTTTGAATTAAATAAAAATTTTGTTAACCTTATATTTTGGATATTATTGGTATTGTTATTTTATTCTTTAAGTAAGGATATTTCTTCAAGAGTTAATATAGTAGCTTACATAATTGCAAATTTTGGTTTAATTATATTTTGTCTATTTTATTATTATCAGTTATTCAATAGTTTACCTAGCATAGATTTGATTAAAGAACCTAGTTTTTGGATTATTACTGGAGTTTTTTTTACAATGAGCGTACATATTCCAATACTAGCATCTATGAGTTTTTTGAAAAACAAGATATCACAGAATAGTTATTTTTTACTGGCAGGTGTTACTACATTTTGCTACTCATTAATGTACTTATTTTTTTGTAAAGCAATTTTATGCACTATTCATCAAAAGAGAGTTTTATAATATTTATTATTGTATGTACACTTTTAGTTTTAATCTTAGTAAGTTTTGTGACTTATATAATTTATCGTTATCAACTTAAGAAGAATATTTATAGTAAAGAAATGGAAGAATTGAAAATTGTGCATGAAACCAATATGCTTCAATCTCAAGTTGAAATACAGGAACAAACATTTGAAAATATATCCCGGGAAATACACGATAATATCGGTCAAAAGCTTACCCTGGCAAAATTGCAACTGAATACTGTTAATTTGAATGATGGCAAGAATATTTCAGAACGTTTGCATGATGCAGTTTCCATGATCAGTGAAGCCATTAATGACCTTAGCGATATAAGCCGCAGCATGAGTTCTGAAATTATATTGAATAACGGGCTTATCAAAGCGCTGGAATTTGAAGTGGCTCAATTGAACAAATCCAGTTTATACCGGATAGGCCTTGTTGTAAATGGGAACCCTGTTTTTTTTGATTCTCAAAAGGAACTTGTATTGTTCCGCATCGTTCAGGAGGCATTGAACAATATCATGAAGCATGCAGCGGCCAGGGAAATCCGCCTTTCCCTTGATTACCGGGATAATTTTGTGGAAATGCAGATTTGTGATGACGGTAAAGGATTTGTGAACGGAGCCGGAACCCTTAAAGGGACCGGTATTTCCAATATGAAAAGAAGGGCGGAAATGCTTAACGGGAATTGTACGGTTTATAGTATGCCTGGTGAAGGAACAAAGATAAAAATTGAAATACCGATAAATGAAAAATGAACAACAGTGCAAAGTGATGCTGGCCGATGATCATGTACTGCTCAGGGATGCGCTGGCAGCCCTCATCGATTCCTTTGAAGAATGCAGTATTATTGGAGTCGCTTCCAGCGGGAAAGAACTTGTGAAGTTGTTTGCAGCCGGGAAGCTGCCCGATATTGTTGTGCTAGACCTGAACATGCCCGATATGGACGGGTATGAAACGGCCCAATGGCTGCAGGAAAATCATCCTGCTGTACGGATACTGATCCTAACCATGTATGATTCTGAAATTGCGCTGATCAGGTTGCTGCAACTGGGCGTAAGGGGCTTTTTAAAAAAAGACATTCATCCATATGAACTGAAAACAGCCCTGCTTTCCGTGGCAGATAACGGTTACTATTATGCGCATAATACAACCGGCAAACTGGCAACTTTGTTCCAAAAAAACCATCATAACAAATCATCTATTGAAAGATCCATGCTTACCGGGGTTGATATCGAATTTCTAAGACTGGCCGCAACGGATATGACATACAAGGAAATAGCCCAGGCAATGAATATTACGCCACGGGCTATAGATGGTTACCGCGACAGCCTTTTTGAAAAACTTGATGTGAAAAGCAGGGTGGGGTTGGCTATATATGCGGTAAAGAATGGTATCGTTACTTTTTAGTATGCCAGTTAAGCGGAAATCATTCAATCAGTTTGTTGCGCATACCATACATGATGAGGCCGCCGATGGTTTTGGCATTAACCTTTGTCTTCATATTCTGCCTGATCGTTTCTATGGTGCGGGGGCTAAGGAATATCACTTTTGAAATCTCTTCCGTTGTTTTGTCCTCTGCCAGCAGTTGTAGTATCTTAATCTCCTTTTCGTTGAACTGTACCGGAGTGTTGGTGCCATAGTGCTGCCTCACATTCTTTTTTTGCATCAGTTTACCCATCACTGCCTTATTAACCAGTTCATTGAAGTAAAAGTCATCATTCATACAAGTTAGTATCGCTTCATAAATTTCTTCGGGGTCGGTAGTTTTGGTAAGGTATGCATTGGCACCCATTTCCATCATCTTGCTTATCATCTGCTGGTCATCGTACATGGTTAGTACGATGATCTTAATTTCTTCAAATTCTTTCCGTATCAGTTGTATGCCATTGATCCCGTCAATTTCCGGCATCCTGATATCCATAAGCAATACATCAGGCTTTTTAATGGCAATCTTGTGCATCATGTCCTTGCCATCTTCGGCTTCCCAAAGCATTTTAAGGTTCGATTTTCCCGATAAGGCCATTTTAATTCCATCACGGAAAATCTTGTGGTCATCTGCAATGGCAATCTTGATCTGATTTTCAGTAGACATTATTAGATTAATTGATTGTTATTCCTGGGTTATGGGGTATAAATTATAAACCATTTATTCTTAAAGCCACGTTATCGAAACGAAATATAGCGCAATTTATTTTTAGTATTTAACTGATATTCAGCAATATCTAATTCAATTATGCGTAAATATACGATAAAAACAATACGTAACAATACTTATATTGTTTTTGTGTAATATACAGTTGTGTTTGTAATCAGGTATTTCATCAAATGTTCAGGTGTTGAATCCTGGAATTATCTTTTAATTACCCGTAAGCTACATATGCTGTACAGATGTGAAATGAGTTAATACATTGTTTATCAGTTTATTAATATAAAGATGCTATATCAGTAGCTTTGATTTTATTTCTTTTTTCTTATGTAAAATATTGATAGGCAATGATTTGTATAATCAATACGCATGCTGGTATCATATATAAGGATGAGAATACCTGAGCATTTTCATTAATTCTGCTAATTTTTTTATCCACTTTTTTAGTCCCGATGTGCAAAACTGTAGTTTTCCTTAGTAAGCTTACGATATTTATTCATAGTAAATTTACTATTTTTTATTCGTATATTTACCTGAAAATTATAGCCATTATTTAACTGATAATCATGTGTATGCCAATAGGGGCAATGGTTTTGGCTATTTCTTAAAATACCTTATGATACTGTATGGCTTGTTCAGGATGCGATTAATTGGGAAGTTAGCATTTCAATTAATCGTGAACCACTAAAATTAATTAATTATGAACATCTTAGTTGGAGATTCAATTTCTTTATTTTGTAATGACTAAGTAAATTTTGATATTGACTTGCAGTTAGTTATTTTTGAAAAAACTAATTGTCATTCAAAATTTAATAGTTTATATTACATTTTTTACAGAATTCTTACCTTTAATCTTTTGTATACTTTTTTATAAAAAACTGAATACAAAGGCTTTAAAGGTTTTTTTTATTTATGCTATTGTATTAAGCGTATCAGTTTTTCTTGGAATCTTAGCATTATACGTTTTCCATTCTAAACCATACTATTTTATAATAGTCAAACTTTATAATGCTTCAGAATATTGCCTTTTTGCAATTTTTCTCTTTTATCTTTTGAATAATGTAATTGTAAAAAGAGTTATAATTTTCTCGGTAATACCATTTTTACTAATATCAACAATTAGTGCATTTTTATCTTCAAAATCAGGTTTTAGTAATTATCCTTCATTAATTGAATTTTTAGCTTTCATTATTTTTATTATTTATTTTTTTTATGAAAAAATGAATACTGTAGTGGAGTATCCATTATATCAAAGTATAAGTTTTTGGGTTTGTGTAGGACTTTTTATATACTTCACAGGAAATTTTTTCTTCTTTTTGTTTATTACTTCTAGCAAGGATAAACAATTTATTGAGCAAATGAGAATCATTTATGGGATAGTTACTATTTGTAAAAATATTGTATTGTGTATTGCCTTGTTATCAACAGAGAGAGTTGAAAGTCAAGATGATATTTTACACATTCCAAGTGATTTAGACCTTGATAGTTTTCAACCAAAAACATCACTAAATTAATTACCATGTTCTTTTTGCAGGCTGATACATCTGGTATTTCACGGTTAATGTTTATTGGAACATTGGCAATGCTTACTCTTGCAATAGGTATCATCGTTTTTGTAATTTTTCACCAAAGAAAGGTAATCCGTTACCAGATGCAGATGAAAAAGCTGGAGGCTGAAAAGCAGCAGATATTACTGAATGCATCCATCAGGTTCCAGGAAGAGGAAAGGCAACGCATTGCAGCCGATCTGCATGATGATGCTGGGCCATTACTTGCTACAGCACGTTTATACCTTAATGAAAACCTGGTTAACCAGGAAAAAGCGCAACAACTGCAGAGTATTTTCAGCGCTAAGCAGATCATTGATGATGCCATCCTCCTAATCCGGAATATCAGTCATAGCCTGATGCCGCCTACTTTGAAAAATTTTGGACTTGAAAGTGCAACCACAGACCTTTTTCAAAAGATTAGCGGAAGCGGAACCCTGAATGCCAGCGCCAGGTTTCACGACTACCGCGAACGCCTTAAAGTTGAACAGGAACTGCTGGTTTTCAGGATCATCCAGGAACTGGTAAACAATATCATCAAACACAGCAATGCGGGTTTCATACACCTTACCCAGAATGCCAATGGAAACAACCTTTACCTGAGACTGCACCATGATGGCAAAGGGATTGTACAGGCTGAATTTGATAAGCTGAACCACAATGCATCCGGCCTTGGATTGAAGAATATTGCCAGCCGCATGAAAGTGCTGAATGGCAGGATCTATTTTGAAATAGACCCCAGCCAAACCTATTACAAAGTAACCCTGGAAATTCCCAAAACCCCGCTTGTGTAATTAACCTACCGGTTTAAAATAGCTATGTAAGCCACGGCAAGGATGTAACTTTATTTGCCTTTGCGATATCTGGATTAGTTTTTTGTTACATTTGCTTACACATATGGAAACAAATCAAATCAAAGTTGCCATTGCCGACGACCATAAGATTTTCAGGAAGGGAGTGATTATGTCTATGCGCCCATTCATGAATATCAAATTTGTAATGGAAGCTGATAATGGCGAAGACCTAATTCAGAAAATTCCCGAATCTATGCCGGATGTAATCCTCTGCGACCTGAGGATGCCTGTAAAAGACGGAATTGACGCCACAAAAGCCATTACAAAAAGCTTCCCGGGCATAAGGGTGATCATCCTTACCATGTATGAAGATGAGCGGTTTGTTGGGCACCTGATGGATTGCGGCGCAGCCGGTTACCTGTTAAAAAACACAGAACCTGCTGAAATAAAAAAGGCGATCATGGATGTGATGCGCACCGGGTTTTACCTGAACCCTTTTGTAAATAAGGTTCTTATAAAGAAAAATTATTCCAAGCAGAAATTCAACCATAACCTCAGTTCAGAGATCGTATTAAGCGACCGGGAGAAAGAAGTACTCACACTTGTTTGCATGGAATTTACTGCTACCGAAATTGCGCAGAAAATGGATATCAGTGCCCGCACGGTGGAAGCAATCAAAGACAGGTTGATGGAAAGATTTGGTGTAAAGAATTCAGTTGGCCTTGTTTTTTATGCCATGAAAAACCAATTGATAGATTAGCCCAAAAAATAAGAACGCAGTTTTGTGTACATCACAAGGAAAGCTTCCTTTACAGTCAGTATTATCTTTATAGCGTTAAAATAATCCGAATAAAGTAGAATCTATTTTTGAAATGATCTGGCCCAGGTCTTCTTCCTTTTCAGCAAATTTATTGGTATCTGCATCAATGATCAGTAACGGGCCTTCCTTATAACTGTCAATCCAGGAATTATACAATTCATTCAGTTTTTTCAAATAATCAAGCCTGATATTTTCTTCATATTCCCTGCCTCTTTTCTGGATTTGTCCAACCAATGTAGGCACGGATGCTTTCAGGTAAATCAACAGGTCCGGTGGTTTTACCATCGATTTTAACGTTTCAAAAAAACGGTAATAATTGTCAAAATCCCTTTTTCCCATCAGCCCCATATCGTGCAGGTTTGGGGCGAAAATATTGGCATCTTCATAAATGGTCCTGTCCTGGATAATGGTTTCAGAACCTCTCTGAATCTCTAGCAACTGGTTCAAACGGCTGTTTAAGAAGAATATCTGTAAATTAAAACTCCACCTGGGCATATCTTCATAAAAATCATTCAGGTAAGGATTATGGTCCACATCTTCAAACTGGGGAATCCACTTATAATGCTTGCTCAGCATTTCCGTGAGTGTAGTTTTGCCAGCACCAATATTGCCTGCAACTGCTATATGCTTAGGTTTTTTGATCTTTGCCATATGCCGATTGGATATTAATTAGCTATTGCGAAAGTATTGAATTATAGTCCACATAAACCGGATTTTTTTATTCTCATGAAAAATAATTCAGTCCGATAGCTTTCCTTACAATTTCCATTGTTTTTCCGGCACTTGCCCTTGCTTTTTCAGCGCCTTTTTTCATTACTGCTTCAAGATAGGAATCATCATGCATAATATCTGCCGCTTTCTGCCTGATTGGTGCTATAAATGAAACCATGTCTTCTGCCAGTTGTTTCTTCAGGTCGCCATATCGTATACTGCAATTATTGAAATCTGCTTGCTGTTTTTCAATGAAATCATTACTGCATACAAGTTTCATCAGCATGAAAATGTTTTCAATGTAATCGGGTTTAACCGAATTCATTTCAACCGGGCCGGCATCTGTTTTTGCTTTCATCACTTTTTTCCTGATGGTATCATCATCGTCAGCTAAGTACAATGTGGCATTTTGATTTTCACTTTTACTCATTTTGCCGGTTCCGTCAAGAGCAGGTACTTTAATCAGTTCCTGGCTGAAATTAAAAGCCACAGGTTCCGGGAATACATCTCCATACCGGTGGTTAAACCTGTTGGCAAAGGTCCTTGCCATTTCCAGGTGTTGCTCCTGGTCTTTTCCTACCGGTACATAAGTGGCTCTGTGCAAAAGTATGTCTGCTGTCTGTAACACGGGATAAGTAAGCAGCCCGGCATTAACATTTTGCGGGTTAAGCCTTACTTTTTCTTTAAATGTTACCGTTTTTTCCAATTCTCCCTTATATGCCATCATATTCAGGTATAAATACAGTTCTGCTGTTTCATAAACATGGCTTTGGCAGAAGATAGCCGCTTTTTCAGGATCAAGGCCGCAGGCAATATTTTCAGCCAGAACCCTTTTTACATTTGCTTTCAGTTCTTTGGTATCCGGATGGGTGGTAAGAGAATGTAAATCAGCTACCATGAAATAACATTCATACGCTTCCTGCAATTTCACATAGTTCCGGATGGCACCAAAATAATTGCCCAAATGTAAAAAGCCGGTTGGCCTGATGCCGCTCATTACAATATTGGCTGACATTGTTTTTGATTTATTAGTGGTGGAAGAAGACTGTAGGTTCATCTGCTGAAATATAAAGAGCGCGAAGATAGCAAAACTCAAAGGCTATTTTTGCAATTACAGCAGCTTTTTTGCCTGCCCGTTCATATAATTTAGGGAAAGCTCTGGTTCTAATATATTATTTTTGCTGAATGGAAATTAAGGATGAACTGGTTGATAAACTGGCAGCATTATCAAGGCTTCATTTTAATGAGGAGGAAAAAGCTATTATCAGGCATGATTTGGAAAAAATGATCCATTTTGTAGATAAACTGAACGAATTGGATACTTCTGCTGTTGAACCATTGATGCATATTAGCAGTAACCGGGACGTGCTGAGGGAGGACGATATAATACAGGATTTTTCAAGAGAAGAAGCATTAAGAAATGCACCGGTTAAAGACAACCGGTTTTTTAAGGTGCCCAGGGTAATCAGTAAATAGTTATTTCACAAAGCAGCAATTTAATGTAGTACTTATGCAAGGAATCATTCACCTGGAAGAGATAAAGAAGAATTATTATTTGGGAAAAGAACCGCTTCCGGTTTTAAAAGGGATTAGCCTGGATATTTATAAGAATGAGTATGTAGCCCTCATGGGCCCCAGCGGTTCCGGAAAATCTACCTTGATGAATATACTGGGCTGCCTCGATTCTCCTACCGGCGGTCGTTATATCCTGAATGGCAAAGATGTTAGCCGTATGCCTGATGATGACCTCGCCGCTGTAAGGAATAAAGAGATCGGGTTTGTATTTCAGCAATTCAACCTCTTACCCAGGTTAACGGCTGCAGAAAATGTTGCCTTGCCGCTTATTTACAGTGGGGTATCTAAAAAAGAAAGAATGGAGCGGGCTGAAAGTGTTTTGGGAAAAGTGAAACTGCTCGACAGGATGCATCACAAACCCAATGAACTGAGTGGCGGCCAGTGCCAGCGTGTGGCAATTGCCCGTGCACTGATAAATGACCCTGCCATCATCCTGGCCGATGAGCCTACAGGAAACCTCGATTCAAGAACTTCTTACGAAATCATGGATATTCTGGGTAAAATTCATGCAGACGGTAATACGGTTATGCTGGTTACACATGAAGATGATATCTCTAAATTTGCACACCGGATCATACGTTTAAAAGACGGAGTTGTTGAATCTGACCTGGTTAATAAGAATCCAACTGTTTCTGAACTTGCCTCAGTATGATAAAAAAATACAGGTATGTTGATTTGTACATAAATACACAGAAAATTAATTAACTGAAAGAGATGTCATTTAAGATATATACCAAAACCGGCGACTTGGGAAAAACCAGCCTGATCGGCGGAACAAAAGTCGCGAAAAGCCATTTGCGCATTGATAGTTATGGAACCATTGATGAATTGAATGCACATATCGGTTTGGTAAACGATATGATTGATGATAACGAAACCAACGCAATGTTGCGTGAGATACAGGACCGATTGTTTACAATTGGATCTTCATTAGCCTGCGACCCCGATAAGGAAACCTTGATGAAAATCCCTGACCTGGAAGAAAAGGATATCGAAAACCTGGAAAGGGAAATAGACAAGATGAATGAAGTTTTACCTGAAATGAAATCATTTATTTTACCAGGCGGACATATCACAATATCAAATATTCATATTGCACGCTGTATTTGCCGCAGGGCAGAGAGGATTTGTGTGCAATTACAGGAGAATGGCATGTTTGTAGAACCACTGGTAATAAAATATCTCAACAGGCTTAGTGATTACCTTTTTGTTTTATCAAGATACATCGGCCAGTTGCTCAATATATCAGAAATACCCTGGAAAGCAAGGATAAAGGCATAATGAAGGGGCTAATTTATTTTAATCGATAAGCTAAATTCATTTTTTCTTGTAGTTGAATTGTAATATTTTTGCGTCCCTTTTGCTGCAATGGATGTATCAAAAGGATTAAGAGTACAATCCAGATATTTTTTCAAAAGGCAAGTTGCAGGCAACTAATGCCATTGGTTCGTGAAGTAAACGTCGGGGTAGCTCAGCTGGTTAGAGCATCGGATTCATAACCCGAAGGTCGGCAGTTCAAGTCTGCTCCCCGATACAAAGCCTTGAGTAATCAAGGCTTTTTTATGTTATATACAGTATACATATTATTTCAAAAGCTTGTTAAAAACATTACACAGGATTCACTTCAAATCTTGATGAAAGATTAATATCCCATAAAAAACTTGGAAAAGATTGGACATCAAAATACCGGCCTTGGGAACTTATTTATATTAAAGAATTCCATAAAAAGGAAGAAAATAAGCGATATGAAAAATGGCTAAAGACAGGGATAGGGAGAGATTTCATTAAAACATTAAAACATTAAAACACTCAGCATGGGCTTCATATCCGCCGCGGCGGAAGGCAGTTCAAGTCTGCTCCCCGATACAAAACCCCGAATCAAAGGCATTTAGTTGGTTGTGTAGGATTTGGAAGTTTTCTCAGGATAATTTAGTGTAGTTATATATCAAGAAAAAAAATCCCCTCCATATGTTGAAGGGGATTTATATTAGTAAAAGATGTTTAATCCATCGTAATTATTTCTACTGTATTTTTTTCTCCTCCGCCAACTTCACAATTGGTTGTTATTCTATCTGCGCTTATTCCTTCCCTTTCTATCAAACGTTTTTTAATGGCATCAACCCTTCGCTGGCAAAGTGCTTGTGAAGATTTAGACGTTTCCGGATAACCCTTGATCATGATTTTGGTATCAGGGTTAGCTTTCAACGTTGCAGCAATAGTTGCAATCGTAGCCAATTCATCTTTGTCAATTTTTGCACTGTTATTGCTGAAATTGAGTGAAGGGAAAGAAAGCGACGGAACAGATGTTTTATCTGTATTGCCTGCATTTCCTCCGATACAACAAGCGGGATCAGGACATTTACCAACACCTTCTGCATCAACAGGTTGGCAGTCTGTTGGCGTAATCAGCTGCTTGTCTTTACAATCAGGAATTCCATCACCATCTGTATCTCTCATTATACCTTGTGCATCAACCGGGCAACCGGAAGGTGTATTTGGTTCTTTATCAAACAGGTCAGCTACACCATCACCGTCAAAATCATCAAGGCCTTTTTGTTTGGCGGCAAGGCTGTCAACTTTTACGGCAAGCGTATTTACCTGGTCTTGCAGGGTATTGTGCAACCTGGCTACCGGGTTGTCAAATAGCAACTGGTCCTTTGATTTTTTACCCAGTGCAATTTCAAGTCCGGCATGAGAATATGAAAATTTATCTTTATGGGTAGTGCTGCTATACCCCTGAGGAACCCTCCAGTAAGCAAATCCATCCAGGTTATCACCATCCAGGAAATTCATCGTATAGCCAACGTCTAAATTGATTTTTTTGGTTAATTTAAACCTTACACCCATAGAAATCGGCACATATAATTCGGTAATATCATTTTCCAGTCCATCCGGATATGGCCTGGGTACTGTAGAACCTTTAGGTACAAAAGTTACATTGTAATTTACCAAACCACCACCAACACCCAGGTATGGAACAAACCAGTTCTTCAGGTTAAGCCAGTTGATGTTGGAAAAAGTATAAATGGCACTTATTGAACCGCCAATATTCATATCTGTTTTGAAAGATGTAATCGGTTTGTCAAAATTTAAAGTATCAGTACCCTGAACTTTATCCTGGTTACCGCTTAATTTTCCACGAAAAAAATCTGCCTGTAAAGCCAGGTAATTGGTTAGCTGGTACTTCAGATTCAATCCATATCCAAAATGGAAATTATTTTGTGTATAATCATTAGAACCTCCTGCCAGTACGGAAGATTTGAATACTCCGGCGCTAATCCCCACAGAAAACTTTGTGAACATTTTACTGCCACTGAAAGGCTTCACCTTATTGGTTTTTTGGGCGTCTGCCATAAGCCCGGCATTCAGTAATAAGCAAAGAAAGAACATCCTCTTTCTAAAAAGTTGAAACATAACAGTAAGGTTAGGTATCATGAATAATGCGGTAAATATAAGTAAATTCAGTAAATAATGAGAAAAAGGGAAAAAATACTTGATTTTATAATATGATATATAGCCGAATCAAGTTTAAATGAACGGGGATAATATTATTCACTTTAATAGCAGAATCTACTACTTTTGCCAAAAATTGCGAGTGGATCAAGTAGCTGAAAGCCCTGCCTGGATAATTGCATAACATTATGTGAATGAACCGGTTAATTGGCATGCTGGCTTATAATATAGCGTGCCGGTTGTTTGGTGCTGATGAAATTGTCACTTTTTTCATGCGTGTTTTTCTCTTGCCCTTAACCGGCATACTTTCCGGAAACGGGATGAGAGGCCATATGTGACTGAGAGAGGCGAAGCCATGTACAAAACTGCGTTTACCCCTTACTGATATATCCCGGTTACCTTTCAAATGAAAATATTATCATACTATTGTATCTTTAACATCGCAATTTTTTTCTGATTATGCTTCAATTTATCCGATACCGCTTGCTGTCGGTTTTATCTGTACTATTTACTGCAACTTATTTGTTTTCCTGTACGGCACCCGGTAAGGTTGTTTACCTGTATAATCTGCCTGATACGGCTTTAGCCAGGAAAGATTCATCCCTGGGTAAACTGAACGTTGCACAGGTAAGTTTTGAAAACCCGATTCAAAAGAATGACCAGCTTTGGATAACCGTTGGAGGAAGTAATATAGCCGACCTCATGGTGCTTAACTCTGCTATTGGCGTGCCTTCCGGCGCCGGTGTAAATAACCTGCTGCCCGGTTCTACCGCTACAGGGTTTATGGTGGAAGCAGACGGTAAAGTTAAATTGCCATTTCTTGGAAGCATACAGGCTGAAGGGCTTACCAGGTTACAATTTGAAGCATTCCTAACCGAAAAACTCAAAGACTATACCAAGAACCCGGTTGTGAATGTCAGGTTCCTGAATTATAATTTTTCTGTTTTGGGCGAAGTGGCCAAACCAGGGCGGTTTAACATGGTTAACGAAAGGACAACCATTTTTGACGCATTGGGTATGGCTGGTGATATAACAGAAATGGGTAAACGCGAAAATATCCTCTTCGTGAGGGAAGTGAACGGAAAAAGGGAGTTTGCCCGCATAAACCTCTTGTCAAAAGACATCTTCGATTCTCCCTTCTTTTATCTTAAAACCAATGATGTGATATATGTAGAACCGGTAAAAACCAGGTTTATAGCAAGAACCGGAGTGCCCCAATACATAGGTGTTGCAGCGGTAGGTATATCGTTGTTCATTACCGTTATAAACCTTATTAAGTAGTTAACCTTTCCGTAATAATGATACCCAGCAATATAGAGTTTAACAATCCTAATAACCAGTCAGGCAACAACTACGAAATGAAGCGTGTCTTTTTCAGGATCATTCCGTTCTGGCCATTGGCTGTCCTGATTATTTCGCTGTTCATGTTCTGCGCATATATTTACCTGAGATATGCCATTCCGGTTTATGAAGCTAATGCCAGGCTGATTGTGAATGATGATTCGCAGCAAAAAAGCGCCAATATCCTGGAGGCATTTAAAATTGATACCAGGAATATTTCGAACGAAACAGAACGAGAGCTGGAAGTGTTAAGGTCGAAAGACCTGTTGCGGAAATTGGTTGTGCTGCTGCAACTGAATGTGCAATACAGCCAGAAAGGCTTTGTGCGTGACGGGCAGTTCAATCATAAGCTGCCGGTTGAACTTACACTCGAAAATCCTGATTCCATAAAAGCACCGTTATTCGGAGAAGTGAAAATAGTGAACGGTCAGGTCAGTTACCTGGGCGAAACATTCCCTACAGATACATTGGTGAGAACCAGGTTCGGCAATGTTCGCTGGCATATCAATAAACAGAACAGTATTGCAACCACAGAAAAAGTTTTCATTTCTGTGCTGCCCGTATCAAGCACCGTTGCCAGAATAAGAAGTAATCTATCTGTTAAACCCATCAGTAAACAATCTTCCATACTGGAACTTGTATACCTTGATGAGATTCCCGACAGGGGCGTACAGATATTGGAAAACCTGATTTTATTATATGGAACTACTTCTGTTGACTATAAAAAGCGGATAACAGAAAATACCATACGCTTCATCGACGAGCGCCTGAATCTTGTTTCTGATGAATTGAGCGGTGTTGAAAAAAACCTGCAATCATTTAAATCATCCCAGGGTATTGTTGACCTGGGTGTGGAAGGGTCACTTTTCCTGGAGCAATTAAAACAGACAGACGCCAAAATAAGTGAACTGGATGTTCAACTGGATGTTATCAAACAAATTGAACAATATGTGTCCAGGCGCAATAACAGTAATAGCGAGGTCCCCGCAACACTGGGTATTACCGACCCGGTACTTACAGGGTTATTGAACCAGTTATTCAAAACAGAATTCGATCTTGAAAAACTTCGACAGGTTTCCGGTGGAAAAAATCCGCAGATTGAAATCCTGGAAGAAGAAATTGCCAAGCTGAAACCAAGTATTTCTGCCAGTCTTGGTAACCTCAAATTAAGCATGGTCACCAGCCGGGCCAGGTTACAGGCAGATAACGACCGCTTGTCTGCAAACCTCGGAAAGATTCCAATGAAAGAAAGGCTCCTGCTCGACATCAGCAGGCAGCAGGGAATCAAAAATGCCATTTATACATTCCTGTTGCAGAAAAGGGAAGAATCTGCCATTGGCGCTGCTTCCATTGTTGAAAATTACAGGCTGATTGAAAAACCGGAATCGGGCGGTATCGTTAAACCCGTGTCCAGGAAAATATACACCATCAGTATTATCCTGGCAATTATACTCATTGTTCTGTATATCTATTTCAAAGAGTTTTCAAACAGCCGGCTGTTGTTCAGAAGCCAGATTGAAAGCAAGGTGCAGGCGCCCATCATCGGAGAGCTTATATTCCAGCAGGAAAGCAATAAATCACCGGTTGTGGTTGGGGCCGGTAAACGTTCTCTCATAGCGGAACAGTTCAGGGAACTCAGGACAAACCTGAGCTATGTAACTGCTAACAGCCAATCTGATTCTACCGTTATACTGGTAACTTCCTCCATCCCTAATGAAGGAAAGAGTTTTGTTGCCATTAATACTTCTATTAGTCTATGCCTAACCGGTAGTAAAGTTGTGCTGCTTGAATTTGACCTGCGAAAACCAAAGATCAGAAGCGGGATCTTTCTGGGCATCCTCGTAAGCCAACCGTAATTCGGTCAGCGCAGGAATCAGGGTTTCCGCGACGAACACGCCGCCATAA
>CALKVC010000095.1 GCA_937996595.1 uncultured Chitinophagaceae bacterium | reverse complement strand
GACTGGTAAATCATGGGACACACGATGTTGAAATCAAGTGCTGATGCATATTGCCTGAAATATCCGATATCTTTCAGTACACCATTAACCAATATCCTATCCGGGTTATCTGTATTTTTGAACACATTAACTTTTCCTCCCCGTGAACCGCCAATCGGTTTAATAACAATATCGCCGGTGGTTTTTATATAATGCCATATATCATCAAATGATTTAAAAACTACTGACGAAGACTGTGATACCAGTTTGCGGTTGTTGATGAAAGCAAAATTTTCCACTACCGGACAAAAGCTTTTAAAGAATAAGGGGAATATCACTTTGTCATCAACATATATAGATACAATCTTCTTGTTTATTTTAGATGCAATCAGGTTTTCCTGGTAATCGGTTACATAATCAGTCGGTTTGTTCTTTTTAAGATAAAATTCATACCGGTACCATGCTGCGCTGAAAAATCCCCTGCGCCACATATCCAGCCTTGCAAAAAAAGGCATGGGTGTTAACGTACTGAATTCCCTTAACCAGAATTTGGTAAACGTTACCAGCCAGCCATAATGTTTAACGATTTTTTCTGTGAGTATCATTTCCTGATTTAGTTACTGCCGGAAATATCAATGCATCCCTTAAAACAATCATTTTTAAAGGGGCGCAAACATATGCCTGGCATTTACAAAATGCTAATTTAATTTATTTACCATCAACCTGTGTTTACCTGAACCAGAACTGATGAATGCTGATGATCTTTCCAGGTTGATGTTAAATTCTTCTCCCAATCTTTTTTGAAAAACCTTTTTGAGGTGTGCCCGTTCGGTTTCTGAAAGGTCTGTGCTGAATGGTTCATACCTGAAATCGATCTTATCGGGCCCTACCTGTATTAACTGGTATTTCCTGATCTTTTCTGTGAGCCCGGTAATCTGCATGGTTTGTGTTGCCAGTATGGATGAAATATAGCTTCCGTCGGCTTTACGGAACATATCTGCCGAACGCCCGCTCAGTTCATTTATCTGTGTATACTTTTCACCTTGCTGCAGGATGCCCGTGTCTCCATTCAAATAACGCAGTAACGGAGTCCTGTAATTATACAATGATGTGATAAGAAAACTGTTATCAATGCCTG
>CALKVC010000094.1 GCA_937996595.1 uncultured Chitinophagaceae bacterium | reverse complement strand
GCCCAACATCGAGCTGGCAGGCGGCAAGGCTGTGCGCGTGCCGCTCACGCCCGGCACCTTCCGCCCCGACTTTGCCAAGATCAGCGCTGCCATCACGCCGCGCACCCGGGCCATCATCATCAACAGCCCGCATAACCCCACCGGCAGCGTGCTGGATGAAAACGACATTGCACAGCTTCGCGATCTTGTAAAAGATACGGGCATCATCATTATCAGCGATGAAGTGTATGAACACCTCATTTTTGATCACAAGCCCCATTTGTCCATCCTGCGTTACCCCGACCTGCTGGAAAGGAGTTTCGTGTGTTTTTCATTCGGAAAAACATATCATTGCACCGGTTGGAAACTCGGGTATTGCATCGGCCCGGAGCCGCTTATGAAGGAATTCAGGAAAGTGCACCAGTATAATTGCTTTACCTGCAACAGCCCGGTACAATTTGCTTTGGCGGCGTTTATAAAGGAAAAAGACAAATACCTGCAACTGGGAACATTCATACAGCAGAAGCGGGACTATTTTGCCGCCTGTATGCAGCAGACAAGATTTACGGCACTTCCATCTCATGGCAGTTATTTCCAGTTATACAGTTACGAAAAAATAAGCGATGAGAGCGAATATGATTTTGCAGTGAGGCTCACCAAGGAAGCCGGTGTGGCAACGATACCGGTATCTGCATTTTATAAGAAGGCGGAGAACAACCAGGTGCTGCGTTTTTGCTTTGCCAAAAGAGAATCAACCCTGGAAGAAGCGGTTAACCGGCTGGTAAAATTCATGTAACCAATGCTCCGTATCGTATCATTATGTATGTTGTTTATGGCCTGCAACAGCCAGCCTGTACCCGGTTCAAATGATAAGAATGACAGCATACCTGCAGCCGAACAGGAGGATTCGGTTTCGGCAAATGAGCTGCCACAACAGCAGGCAGACAGCCTGTTTACCGGGCAGCAGCCGGTTAAACTGAAACCGGCTGTAATCCGCTTATCCAACAGCGATTCATTTACATTACAAATACCGGAAGGCTATAATATTAGTATTGCGGCTGAAGGATTAAAGCGGTTTCGGTTTTTATCATGGAGCCCCGATGGCAGGTTGTTTGCAACCGATATGCACGACAGGAGCGATAACCACAAAGGGCGGGTTCTGGTTTTTGAAAACTGGAATGATACGGCAAAGAAATTTGATAAGCAGTCCACTTTCCTGGAAGGCCTTCATAACCCGAACCAGGTTGCCTTTTACAAAGGGTACCTGTATGTGGCAGAAACCGGCCGTATTAACAGGTATGCGTATACGCCGGGCATGCAGCAGCCGGCAGATACCGGGCAGGTTATCATCAGGCTCCCGGATTACGGTTTGGGATATAAGTACGGCGGCTGGCACCTTACCAGGAGCATGGCCTTTCATAACGATAAATTGTATGTAAGCATCGGCAGCAGCTGTAATGCCTGTGTGGAAAAAGAAGAGATAAGGGCCAGTATTTTAGAAATGGACCCTGACGGAAAAAAGGTAACTTATTTTGCCCGCGGGCTCAGGAATTCAGTTGCCATCAAATGGATTGGCAACCAATTGTGGGCAACCGGCATGGGCAGAGACCTGATTGGGCCGGATAAACCGGAAGACCTGTTTCAGCAAATTGAAAAGAACGGCTATTATGGCTGGCCTTATTATTATCAGTACAGGCAGCAGATTTATGCCGATGAGCAGTTTAAAGATTCTTCCCGGCCATCATGGGTTAAAAAACCGCCGGTGGCTTTTGTGGGATTTAAAGCACATAGCGCCCCGCTTGGTTTTGAGTATTTCAAAGGCTTCCGTGATCCGCTTTTGCTAAACAGCGTGTTGGTATGCCTGCACGGTAGTACCAGTGTTTGGAGGCAACGCGGCAATTCAATTGTAAGGATCGGAAGCGATAATACATACACAGAAATTGTTACCGGTTTTTTAACAGGTAAAACGGAGGCTGACCGCCATGGCAGGCCCTGTGATATCTTAATGAAAGACGATCATTCGTTCTTTTTTACAGATGACCTGCAGGGGGTGTTATATTATGTATGGAAATAGACTTCTTTTACAGAACCCCGCACTTCAATTACAGCTTTCCGTTTTGCAGCAAATATACAGGGTAACGGATACGGGTATTTGCAGTTCTAACAGAATCAGCGCGTGCGGCCGGCGAAATGTATTTGCAAAGCGGGGGATTCAGGACTTATCCGGCCGGTAGCTGAAGTTTTGCAAATACGCTGTTGCTGGCAGTACTAATTCTTCGCTTTGCTTAAACGGTCAAGCTTTACAGCATATTCGTCAAGAAGCCCTACAATTTTTCCGTGAAATTTTCCTGTCGCAGCACCGTTGTCGTCTGTATTTGTTATATAGAATTTGCCTGTCTTCTTTTCTTTGTCAAAGTAAATTACTGAAAACAAACCCGGGTCGCCGCCAAAATGTCCAAAGTTTCCTGTTGGTCCAAAACTCATTGTAATTCCAATGTTGTAATCTCCAAATTCACTTGTGTCACGATCAATAAAATTTTCCGCTTTCAGTTGTGGCGTAAAATATTCTTTATAACTGTCTTTGTTCAGCAAAGTGCCGTTTCCTGTAAAACCTTTTAAGAGCTCACAAATATATTTACTCATATCAGCTGCTGTTGTCAGCAATCCGCCATCTGGATATGTGTTTAATGAGTAGTAAGGATAAGCTGTCGTTTTGTTTTGATAGGTATGCGTATATTTTGAGAAGTCAATGGAATTAAAATTCCAGCCTGAAGCTGTCATTTTCAATGGTTCTAAAATATATTGTGTTGTAAATGTATCGTAACCAATTCCTGTTGCTTTCTCTAAGACCAAAGCGGCAAGAGTGGCACCAACATTTGAATATTCATAAATTTCTCCGGGTTTCTTTTCGGAAAAACCGTCTTTCAAATACCATTTTCCATTCGTATTAAGAACATTGGTTAAAAATGCTTCCATAGATATTTTTGCTGATGGTGGGTTAAAATGAGTTGGGGAAATATCTATTTTTAAATTGCTGGCCAGATTATTTGTGTCTTTTAATACAATTGTTTTTTCCAGATAAGCCTTGCCATCAATTATTGAAGAAGTATGTGTTACCAGGTGTCTGATTGTAATTGGTATTTCAGGAAACCCTGGATTAAATACGTTGAATGGCAGGTATTTATTTATTGGGTCATCCAATGTTAGTTTGCCTAATTCCTGCGCTTTAAGAATGGCAATCCCTATAAAAGTTTTTGAAACAGAAGCAATATTTTGAATAGTGTTTTCTGTATAATCCTGTTTAGGGTCAATATTAGCTATACCAAAACCATTTTTATAAAGAACTTCCTTGTCGTTTGTTAGAGCAACCCCAAAGCCATTAAAATCTGTTTCTTTACTAATTGCGGTGAGTTTTTCAGTTAATTCATTTTGTGTTTTTATAAACTCTTCTGAATATTTTTGGTTCGTTGTTCCGCAAGAAATCAAAAAGGAAGTAAGAATAATTAAGGAAATAAATTTTGTCATATTCGGGGTTTGTCAAAGTAATACGCTTTAAGCAGTATGAAAGTTACATTTATTGTGATTTCTCTGTGTATTGCCGACAACACCGGAACATCAAAATCAATCAAAATTCACAAAACAGCTATTACCCGCCTCAGTTATATAGAGCGTTGTTTTCCGGCAGGGTTTCCGATTCATACCCGCAATCGCGGCACTGGTATATATTAACCGGGGCTACGGCATAGCTTGAAAAAAGCCAGGTTAAGATGGCTGTAATAACATTGGCCGGTCCGGGTTTGGATATAAGCGTAATATTGTTTCCGTTGCATTTGGGGCAGGTGGCCGCATGAAGGGCGTCTTCTTCAAACTGCTTTAATAAGGCGGTTGCTTCTTCTGCATATGGTTCAGGCACGGCCAGTTTTATACCGCCGATGGCATTGCTTAGGATGGGGTCGATGGTTACCGTGTATTCATCTTTTAAATAACAGGGGATGCCAGCCTGCTGCATCCTGCTTAACAGGATATTGGCAGAAAAATAATTGTCAAATGAAGCAAGGATAACCGTTTCCATAGATGCTGCGCAGGGCCGTTTTTATAAAAATACGGCAAAATCCCTTACCTGCAGCGGCTCTTGCTTGTTAAAGCAGCGGGGGTTTTGGTAAGAAATTGCCAAAAAATTCTTTTATTATTCAAAATCTGCGTATCATTGCAGCGGAAAAGGTTGGGAAGATTATCCTAAGTCATATTCCTTCAGCAATTCAACCACTTCCATCAGCAAAATTTCAACTTCAAATTTTACAGAACACTAAGACGGGATTTTTGAAAAACGCATCTTCTAATATTTTATGTACACTATTTCACAGTTGAACGAACTGCTCGTTCCCGAATTGCTTGACATAGCAGAACAGATCGGCATCCCCAACCACCGGAAAATGAATAAGCATGACCTGGTTGATGCTATCATGGATAAACAATCAAAAATGGCAGACGAAAAGAAATCACCACAGGGTGAAAAACCAAAACGCAAAAGAATTGTAAAAGGCGCCACGGCATCAGAACCGGCAGAAAGCAGCAGTGAGGAAACGCAAAAGAAAGAAGCGGCACCCAAACACCGCAAAGCTGAGCCTGAAAAAAAGCCGGTAAAAAAAGGCAAGCCCGAGATGGAGAATGAGGAAGAAGAAGAACTGCTTCCCATAACCGATGAGGAAAGCAGTGTGCCTCCGGCCATAGCGCAGATGCTTCAGCAGGAAGATATTCAGCAGCCGGAAATAATGATGGAAGAACCGGAAAAAACCGCAGGCAGGGAACACAAGCAATTTCACCAGCGCAAAGAACAGCAGCCGGCATTCAACATAGAATTTGATGGCGTGGTACTGGGCGAAGGTGTATTGGAAATGATGCCCGACGGGTATGGTTTTTTACGCAGCAGCGATTATAATTACCTTTCTTCTCCTGATGATATTTATGTTTCTCCCTCCCAGATAAAATTATTCGGTTTAAAAACCGGCGATACCGTATACGGTTCTGTACGCCCTCCCAAAGAAGGCGAAAAATATTTTGCGTTATTGAAGGTGGAAACCATCAACGGCAAAAGCCCCGAAGAAGTAAGGGACCGAGTTCCGTTTGATTACCTCACTCCGTTGTTTCCTTTTGAAAAACTGGAACTCACTACCAAGTCGGATAATTACAGTACCCGGATCATGGACCTGTTTACCCCGATTGGTAAAGGGCAGCGCGGGCTGATTGTTGCGCAGCCAAAAACCGGTAAGACCATGTTGCTGAAAGAACTGGCCAATGCCATCGCCGAAAACCATCCGGAATGTTACCTGATGATTGTACTGGTAGATGAAAGGCCCGAAGAGGTTACCGATATGGAACGCAGCGTAAAAGCAGAAGTGATAGCTTCTACCTTTGACGAACCGGCTGAGAAACACGTGAAGGTAAGCACCATGGCTTTGCAAAAAGCAAAAAGGCTGGTAGAATGCGGACACGATGTGGTGATACTGCTCGACTCCATCACCAGGCTGGCCAGGGCGCATAATACGGTGGCGCCTTCATCCGGTAAAGTGTTATCGGGTGGTGTGGAAGCCAACGCCATGCAGAAACCCAAACAGTTTTTCGGGGCAGCCCGTAAAATAGAATTCGGTGGCTCGCTTACCATCATTGCCACGGCCCTGGTAGATACCGGCAGCAAGATGGATGAAGTGATATTTGAGGAATTCAAGGGAACCGGTAATATGGAACTGCAACTGGAACGTAAACTGTCTAACAGGCGTATTTACCCGGCCATCGATATTGTTTCTTCGTCTACCCGCCGCGACGACCTCTTACTTGATAAGGATACATTCCAGCGCATGTGGGTATTGCGCAAGCATATGGCCGATATGAACCCCGAAGAAGCCCTGAACACCCTGCTGAAAAACATGAAAGGAACCAAGGACAATGCCGAGTTCCTTACCAGCATGAACGGATAAAGGAAATACTGATTAAAATATATTCAAACCGTTGAGCAATCAGCGGTTTTTTTGTTTTATGCAAATGATTAACAAAAGAATGATATATTTTTAACGCGTTGTGCATTTAAAAAATCATTAATCAAAATGAAAGTGACAGAAAGCTTTTAATGTTTCTGTTCAAAGAGTAGAATTACTGAAGTTGATGCTACCGAAGAACTAAAGGTGATTAAAGCTCCTTCCCGCAATCGGGCTGTATATCGATTGCGGGGGCCCTTTTTGGGTCCGTTTTTGGGCAAGCAAAAAGGGACAAAACACAATTGAAAAGGAATAGTATGAAAAACAGACAATCTAATTGCACAATACTTTAAAATCTAATCACTTTCTAAAAGCCTGGTGTCAATTTTGCGTGTCTTATTATGTAACCAAAAAAGACAGCTCCGAAATACATCGGAGCCGGCCTTGCCATAATTACCTCCAATGCCGGAAAAACCCTGATTAAGCGTTCATACTGCTGTAAACTCAAATTCTGTTCCCTCATCTTTGAAAACTCATATGTTGTCAGTTTTTTCATTTGCAGTATGTGTTATTAGTTTTTGATGCAATCGGGGATTTATTTTGAAAGTTACTGGCAGAGCTTCATGCATCCATGCCATTATTTTAATTTACATTTGCCAACTAAAAACAGCAGATGAAGCATACACCCTTTACCGAAAAACATATCGCCCTGGGCGCAAAAATGGCCGGCTTTGCCGGATTCAACATGCCTATCTCCTATTCAGGTATCAATGATGAACATGCAACGGTACGAAACAAAGCCGGTGTATTTGACGTGAGCCATATGGGCGAATTCATTGTGAAAGGTCCGCAAGCCCTCGACCTGATACAGCGCATAACCACCAATGACGCGGCAAAACTAACCGCCGGAAAAGCACAATACAGTTGCATGCCGAATAAAGAAGGCGGTATTGTAGACGACCTGCTGGTATATTGCCTGGAAGAAAACAATGCATACATGCTGGTGGTAAATGCAGGCAACATAGATAAAGACTGGAACTGGATTGTTGCCCACAACCATTCGGGCGCAGAGCTGCACAACATTTCAGATAAAACCTGCCTGCTGGCCATCCAGGGCCCGCTGGCTACCAAAATACTGCAGCCACTAACGGAAGTGGATATACTAAATTTAAAATATTACACGTTCAGCAAGGGCCGGTTTGCGGGTGTAGACAATGTGCTCATCAGCGCCACCGGTTATACGGGCGCCGGGGGCGTAGAGATATATTTTGAAGACAAGGACAATGCGGCTGACCTGGTATGGAACGCTATTTTCAAGGCAGGCGCAGCAGAAGGCATCAAGCCGGTTGGCCTGGGAGCCAGGGATACCCTGCGTTTGGAAATGGGCTTTTGCCTGTATGGAAATGATATTGACGATACCACTTCTCCGCTGGAAGCCGGGCTGGGATGGATAACAAAATTCACGAAAGATTTTACTTCGAAAGCCCTGTATGAAAAACAGAAAGCGGAAGGCGTTACCAAAAAACTGGTAGGCTTTGAAATGATTGACAAGGGCATCGCCCGCCACGATTACGAGATACTGGACAAAGACGGAAACATAACCGGCAGGGTTACTTCCGGAACTCAATCACCGTCTTTAGGCAAAGCTATCGGTATGGGATACGTGAAAACATCCGATGCTGCCATAGGGACCGATATCATGGTTAAGGTACGTAATACGGCTTTGAAAGCGAAAGTGGTTAAGATTCCTTTTGCATAATAACGACCAACAGAAACAATGGACAAGAAAAAACCGGCACTCTATACATGCCTTTCTCCCCTGTTGCTTGATTTATATGATGTAACACAAAGCATCGTGGTTATCATTGATGTGCTCAGGGCTACATCAACCATTGCAACGGCGCTGGAGAACGGGGCTAAATCAATCATTCCTGTAGACAGCGTTTCTGAGTGCATCCGTATTGGTAAGATGATCAACGCCATCACAGCCGGTGAAAGGGACGGTAAAGTTGCCGAAGGATTACAGTACGGCAATTCCCCGTTTGAATACCCGCGACATTTCATTGAAGGGCAAACGCTGGTGCTTACCACCACCAACGGAACCCGGTTATTACATATGGCACTGAATAACGGGGCAGGCGATATCATCACCGGTTCATTTGCCAACCTGGGTGCGGTATGCCATTATTTGGTGAGCAGTAACAAACCTGTTGTGCTTGCCTGTGCAGCCTGGAAAGACAGGGTGAATATTGAAGACAGCCTGTTTGCCGGCATGGTGATTGACAGGATTGGCGAACACTTCCATATCAACTGCGATGCATCCGCTATGGCGAAAGGCTTGTATCAAACGGCAAAAACAGATTTATACGGATTCATGGAAAAAAACCAGGCCTCGCATTTCATCAGGCTCAGTTCATTCGGCTTGCAGGAAGATATCAGGTTCTGCCTTACCCCGGATACAGCCAAAGCCCTGCCAAGGTACATCGACGGAAAATTACTTAACAGTACAGCATAAGTGGCATTGCCAAAAAACACGGCAATCATTTTCATAGCTCGCATATTTTCCTTTACTTTTGCAAATTGCCCTTTTCTGAACAACCAGTCTGCTGCAGACGAGGCGCAAGAGGTATATTCTATTAATTTAAAAGACCCTGCAATTTGGCATTACCACATATAATCAAGCACATTTACAATAACGGCACCGATGAGGTGATCAGGCGCGGAAAAAAAATCTATTCACAGGGTTCTGTTGAATTGGTTGAACACGATGAACTTATGGGCGGAATCGTATTCAGGGTGAAAGACGACAGCTATAACACTTTTTATAAAGTGTATATACAAAAGTATGCAGATGCCAAAATGATGAGCCTGCGCTGCAGTTGCCCGTACAACCTGGGAGAGATATGCCGGCATGAGGTAGCGGGCCTTTTCAGGCTGCAGGATATGGTTGACAAGAATATGCTGGGCAACACCAACCTGCAGTATAACCAGTTGCATACGGTTGCCAAGATGAAGTATATTGACCTTAAGATGATCAAAATGCTGTCGTCACCGGCCATTTACGAAGAAGCGGAAAACATGCTCAGGTCCGTTAAGGCCAACATACTTAGTGCGGCAGATGAAAGGGTGGAAGCAGAACTGGTGTATAACGGACAATCGTTCCCGTTAGTAATACAGAAAAACGAGGAACGGAGTTTTGATACGTCCTGCATGTGCGGGGAATCTATGCACCCGCTCTGCGAACACAAAACGCTCCTGTTCCTGCAACTGCTGAATGCTTACGGGCCCCATTATTTCGACAGCATACGAAACTGGGATAAAGAGAAGAACAAATTGCTGCAGATATACGGGTACAGCCTCCAGGATGACCTGGAAGGGAAATTTGAGTTTACCTATAAGGAAGGAAAGCCCTTCCTGAAACTGCTTGACCCATCCATAAAAAGGGTAACTCCTTCAGCGGTAAAGCAACCGGTTAATTTTGTTGTGCCCGAGCGTGGTACGCCACAGGTTGTTGAAACAGCAGCAGACAGGAAGCTGGGCATCGTGTTTAATTTTAATGCCAAAACATACCCGGGTTTCAGTATTGATGCCATCCAGGGAGAAGCAGACGAAGACAACCGCAAGTACACCGGAAAAGTGGAAGCGCTTGACCTCACCAAATTCGTGAATACGGAAAGCTTTAGTGAAGAAGACAAGATGCTGTTTCAGCAGGTACGGAAACTGCAGGAAACAGAAATAAACAAATACCTTAACCGCAACTCGCCGTTCAGCGGCATCTGGGAGAATATCATACACCACGAAGGCGACGACCTGCCCGAAGAAACCAAAGCACTCATAACCGAATACCTGCACCCCAAGCTGAAAAAATTATTTGAGGAACAGGAGCGTAACAACTTTGTGTTCCTGCTTCCGGAGCATAAACCCTTTAAAACGGCCAACCTGGTTGAAATAGAATTCAGCAGCCGGCTCATTTCTCCGGTTTTTAACGTGCAGGCTGTTAACGACCACTATGAGATTGTATGCATGGTAAAGCTGGGGGATGAAACGGTTCCATTCGGCAACAATGAATGCAACAGCAGCCTGGTTTACCTCTACGACAATGTGCTGTACCTGTGGCAGAAACCGGAAGATGTATTGCAGGCCGAAAAATTCAGCAGGCAGGGCAATATACAGCTCACAAAATCTAACTGGGCAGATAAGATGCAGAAAGTGCTGCTCCCGCTTACAAAAGAATACCAGGTAGCATTTGACAAGAAACTGGTGAAAGAGATAAAGAACGTAACGCCGGATGTTAAACTCCAGTTGCTGGAAAAAGGAGATTACCTCGTGTTCCAGCCCGTATTCACCTATAACGGGTATGATACAAAGGCGCCATTCAAAGACAGCATCACCATTCCTGACGGCGATAAGATACTCATCATACACCGGAATGCGGAGGCAGAAGAAAAGTTCATGAACAAACTGGAAAACCTGCACTCCATGTTTACCAGGAACGACGACAATAACAGCCTCGTGCTGAAAGGCGCCGAAGTGTTACGCAACAACTGGTTCTTCCTGTTTGTGGATGCCATGAAGGAAATGAAGATACCGGTATATGGTTTTGAGGCGCTGAAAAATTTCCGGTTCAATACGGCCAGGCCAAGCACGCATATACATGTAAGCAGCGGGCTGGACTGGTTTGATGCGAAAGTAGAGATCGAGTTCGGGGAACAGCGTGTAGGCATTGCCGATATAAAACGGGCGCTGGCCGGCAAGCAGTCGTTTGTACAGCTGGGCGACGGTACGCTCGGAATCCTGCCCGACGAATGGCTGAAACGCTATGCGCTGCTGTTCAAGGTGGGCGATGGAAAAAGCGATAAACTCCGCCTGAGCAGGTACCACATGAGTGTGATAGATGAACTGTATGAGAACCGCGATGAATCTGAACTCAGTTTTGCCCTGGATGAGAAATTTGAGCGGCTGCGGGAATTCAAGAACATTCCTGAAATACCTGCACCGGAAAGCCTTCAGCCCATTTTGCGTCCATACCAGGTTTCGGGTTACCAGTGGCTGAGTTACCTCAATGACGTGGGCTGGGGAGGCATACTGGCCGATGATATGGGTTTGGGAAAAACGGTACAGGCCCTTACCATGCTCGATTATTTTAAATCCATCAACGGCGGTTTAAAAGCCATCGTGATATGCCCCACCACCCTGATATATAACTGGCAGAACGAAGTGAAAAAATTCACCCCGGGCCTCAGCTACCATATCCATCATGGCAATGCCCGCAGCAGGAGTGCGGAAGAGTTGCAGGGGCACAACATCATCATCACCACCTATGGCACTTTGCGCAGCGATATACAACTGCTGCTGAAAATATTTTTCGATTATGTGATACTGGATGAAAGCCAGGCCATTAAGAACCCGTCATCCAAAGTTACCCGGGCGGCTTCCCTGCTTACCGCTAAAAACAGGCTGTGCATGAGCGGAACGCCTTTGCAGAATAATACCTTCGACATTTTTGCACAGATGAATTTCCTTAACCCGGGCCTGTTGGGAAGCGTGGAATTTTTCAGGAATGAATTTGCCACACCCATCGATAAATTCGGTGAAATGGAGCAGAAAGAACACCTGCGTAAATTGCTGTATCCTTTCATACTGCGTCGCACAAAGGAACAGGTGGCAAAAGACCTGCCCGATAAAACCGAAACCATCCTGTTCTGCGAAATGGAGTCGGCACAGCGCAAGATATATGAAGCATACCGGAACAGTTACCGGGAGAAGATCCTGGGCGCTATCGACCAGCAGGGTATTGACAAATCGCAATTGACCATCCTGCAGGGATTGATGAAACTCCGCCAGATCTGCGACAGCCCGGCCATCCTGAATGAAGAAGATAAATTTCCCAACCATTCCATCAAACTGGATGAGCTGGCCAGGGAAATTGAAGAGAATATCGGCGAACATAAAGCGCTCATCTTTTCACAGTTCCTGGGCATGCTGGCATTGATAAAGGAAAAGCTCACCGAACAGCATATACCATTCGAGTATTTTGACGGAAGTACCACACCGGCCGAAAGGGAACGGGCCATCCAGAACTTCCAGAACAACGATGATTGCCGGGTGTTCCTTATTTCATTAAAAGCGGGTGGTGTGGGTTTAAACCTTACCGCGGCTGACTATGTATATATTGTTGACCCCTGGTGGAATCCGGCGGTTGAACAACAGGCCATCGACCGCACTCACCGTATAGGACAAACGAAGAATATTTTCGCATACAGGATGATATGCATCGATACGATTGAAGATAAGATACTGCAATTGCAGGAAAAGAAAAAGGCGCTCGCCAAAGAACTGATTGCCGACGATGCCGGATTTGTAAAAGCGCTTTCAAAAGCGGATGTGGAATACCTGTTCAGTTAAAAAAGCAATTCCCTTATACCATGGTATAAGGGAATCTAGGTGGTTTAGGTAAGCATCGGCTGTTTTAAGAAGCGATAAAATTCTTTAATCTCTGAAAATCCCTGTTATCCGTAGAGAAGAACAGGCTGTTCAAAGCATTTGACACCGCTTTCACAACAGCAGAAAAACTCAAACCAGAGGGTTCATTTTTTTTCATAATATTGGATTTTGAGGAATAAAATTACTCATTGGGGCATCGGGCGTCAAGAGAAAATCTGCTGAAATAAGAAACCAGTAAAATCCACAGCCAGGCTGTCTATTTTACCAGTGGTGTTTTCCAGTTTCTACGATGGCGCTGGTTTTTCTTATAATATTTTATTGGGTAGATTTCCGGGTTTTGCATCAGTTTACTGAAAAAGTTCTTCACTAGCTGCACAACCGGGTGTGTATAGCTTGGCTTATGCATAATCATATCGGATTGTTTTACAATAAGGGATAACGGCATATCTTAACAAAATATTGTATGCAAACAGCCCGGACCGTTAGAAAATCCCCATACAAGTATACTTTTCTGCCAGGGTTTTTTACGATGGAAACCAACGGGAATTCCGGGACTTATTAAACGGGCGGTTATCGTCTTTACATGATGCAGAAAATGCAGCGTTCCATAAGTGGCCGCTTACCTGAGTTTTAGTATGATGGCCAGCATAACTTTTTCAATTCCTGTAAAATAGTTTTGCTGCCTCATTTCGGGGATCATGATGTCATCTATCAATTTTTTTACTTCCGTATCCGGCAGTTTGGGAACAATACCATAACCGGTTACAATCCTGATCTTTCTTAAACCGATACTCACCCCAATCAGTATACCATTGTGAATGTCTTTTTTCCCAACCCCCCATTCATTGGCCAGGTGGATGATAAAGGATTCAAAACCGGCTTTGTTTATTACGGTAGAATCAATGGTAACTACGGCCATTTCTACACCCGTTTCCTTTTCAAAATTTGCCGCTATTGAATCAAGCCGGGCGATTTGTTCTGCCGTAAGTACATGTTCAAAATCATTGATAAAGCCGGCAGGCAGCAACCTGATTTGTGTTTTACCAGGCTTTTGGGTTGTAGTGGTATAGTCATATTTAAACCGGCTGCTGTCGGATGAAACGGCGGCCTCTTTTCTTTCAAAGAATACCGGTTTTTGTTGCGACAGGGCAGGTAGCACCAGCAGGCAACATAGCAGTAACCAGCAAATGCGCTTCAGGATATTCGTCATATGATAAAAGTACAAAAAGACCTTGCATTGGCTACAAAAGATATCCCTGTAAGAAATTTAACCGACCATTTAATGCCGTTTACCTACCAATGGCTGTTGGGTGCCGTTTTGTACTTGATGCACGCAGGGGCATTCTATAGATTTGTATAAAATATAAACACAATGATACAAGACAGATTTCAAAGAAGGCGTAAGAAAGTAAATGAGCGGGTGCTGATAGGCGTTGTTATCCTGGCTGCGGCAGTGCTCATTCTCATGCGCAACCTGGGATTCCCTTTTCCCTGGTATATGTTTACCTGGCCAATGATATTGATTGTGGTTGGATTGGTACATGGAATTCGCGACCGCTTTACCAACCACAACTGGTGGGTGATAACCCTGGTGGGCGTTTTCTTTCTCATAACTAAAATTTACCCCGAGTTCAGGTTCAGCGATTTCTTCTGGCCCGTGATACTGGGTGCTATCGGAATAGCCGTATTGCTTAACCGGGGCGGGCGAAAGCGGGGTATGGAGACAGAGAATTTCTTAAAAACCAGTGATTCGTTTTCCAATACCGGTTCGTTTTCATCGGCAACTGCAGAAAATACTGCTGCAGATGGCGAACTGGTAGATGCTGCAGCCGTATTCGGATCGGTGAAGAAAAACATCTATTCCAAAAATTTCAAAGGCGGCGAAGTGGTGGCTGTTTTTGGCGGGGCAGAAATAAACCTGATGAATGCCGACTTTACCGGTGAGATAAAACTGGAGATCGTAAATGTTTTTGGAGGAACAACCCTGTTCGTGCCTGCAAACTGGCAAATTCGCACAGAGGCGGCAGCCATATTGGGCGCCATTGAAGACAAACGCAGGGAACCGGCCGCCATAAGTGCCGATAAAGTGCTGGTACTGGAAGGATTTGTAATGTTTGGCGGGATAGATATCAAATCGGCTTAAATAACATGTCATTAAAAATGGAATGGTTTTTAATTAAGCTGTGCTTTCGCGTAATTTGTGGTAACGGTAACCATAAACCGCAGTTTAACGAACAGGTGCGACTGGTTACTGCCCGCAATACGGAAGAAGCGGTGGATAAAATAAAACGGATAGCCGTTATGGAGGCACATGCTGTAATCAGCCCTGTAAAGTGGCAACTGGTAGCAGTAACCGAAGTGATGGCTTTTTCAGCAGCGGCGGATGGCGCGGAAATCAGTTCTGTGTTTGCAGAAACGGATGAAGCGGAAGCATATATGTTAGCATTAAAAAAGCAGGAAGCAGCTAAACTGCAGCCCCTGGTATTTATAAATAAATAATTGTATTGTGGCTCATTCAGCATTCAGGTCTTCGGGGTTTATGGTGCCTTTTTGCATCAGTTGGTTTGTATGGATATGCGTACAGCAACTGGTGCTGTATTATATGGGCATGAGCTGGTTTGCTGCTTTAACCGACAGTATCATCAGCAATACCCTGTTGCTGTTCATTGCCATGCTCATATTCACGATGCTCCGTTTTTACCTGCCGGGCAAAAATGGTTTTATCAATCTCTTTGTTTGGGTGCTGTTATTAACTGTTTTATGGTTTTTTGTTACCAGGTGGATCATGGCAATGGTATTTAAATCTGACTTTAACGCGTATTTCATGGAAGCCTGGCCGGTGCGAACAGCCATTGCGTTGCTGATAAACGGGTTCAGTTGCCTGGCTGCATATATTTATTACAGCCGCATCGAAAAAGCGGAAACGGAAAAGCAGCGTGCCGAAATACTTGGCATCAGCAGGGAAGCTGAATTGTATAAGCTAAGGCAGCAATTGCAACCACACTTCCTCTTTAATTCGCTGAACTCCATCAATGCACTTATCGGCAGTTCACCAACAGCAGCGAGGAATATGTTACAGCAACTGGGTGAATTCTTACGGGCAACGTTAAAAAAAGAAGACCAGCAATGGATAAAATTGCAGGATGAACTACATACCCTGCAATTATACCTTGACATAGAGAAACTGCGGTTTGGCAACAGGCTTTCCACAACCATTAACCTGCAGCCGGAAACTGCTGAAGCCGGCATTCCATCCATGTTGCTGCAACCCCTGGTGGAAAACGCCATCAAATTCGGGTTGTATGATACCACGGGAGCTACAGAAATTGCCTTAGATGCCTGGCTGGAAGAAGGGTTATTGCTGGTAACGGTAAAGAACCCTTTTGATGCAAGTACCGCTACTACGGGAAACGGAACCGGCTTTGGGCTTAATAGTGTACAAAGAAGGCTATACCTGCTGTTTGGCCGGAACGATTTATTGAAAACAGCTTCAAAAGAAAATACCTTTACGGTTACAGTGAAGATTCCGCAACAGGCGGTAAAAGAAAAAGTATAATTGATGTATAAAGTGTTGATAATAGATGATGAACCTTTAGCCAGGGCTGTGGTAAAAGAATGCCTCCTGCAACATCCTAAACTGGAGTTGGTGGAGGAATGCGGTAACGGTTTTGAAGGATTCAAGGCGATACAGCAGCATAACCCGCAACTGGTTTTCCTGGACGTACAAATGCCGAAGATAACCGGTTTTGAAATGCTGGAGCTGATAGACAAACCTCCGCACATAATATTCACCACGGCATATGATGAATATGCCATCCGGGCATTTGAAGCTAACGCGGTGGATTACCTGCTAAAACCGTTTTCGCAGGACCGTTTCAATAAAGCGATCGGCAAATGGGAAGAGATGATTGGAAAACCCGGTGATGCAGCAACCGGCAGCCTGCTGAAACAGGTACCGGGCCACCCGGCGCAGCAACAAAGGATTGTAGTGAAAACCGGCACTAAAATTAAAATCATCCCGTTGCAGGAAGTACATTACCTGGAGGCTGCAGACGACTATGTAAAAGTTGTAACCGCAGAAGGTTCATTCCTGAAAAAAAGTACGATGGCGTATTACGAACAGGTACTTAACCCGTCCCTTTTTGTAAGAACCCACCGGTCCTATATGCTAAACCTGCAGGAAATAACCCGCATAGATCCCTATGAAAAGGAAAACCATATTGCCATACTCAGGTCGGGCGCCAAAATTCCAGTTAGTAAATCGGGCTACCCCAAAATTAAAACGATGCTGGGGTTATGATATGAGTTTGCCGGCACGCCGTTTTACATTTCATGATCATAGAAGTGTTTAGAACGAAAAAACACATAGAGCAACGACTTTCAATCATCAGGTTTTTACGCTTCCCATGCCGCCATCAGCACCTATAACCTGGCCGGTGATCCAAGGGCTGTGCTCACTCAGCAGGAAGGCAGCCAGTTGAGCAATTTCGCCTGCCGTGCCAATCCGTTGCAACGGATGGCGCTTTGCTGCTGCTTCTTTTTTTTCTGTAGTATTAAGCAGGAAGGCGGAAAGGGGTGTATCCAGCAATGAAGGCGCTATCACATTCACCCTGATATGTGAAGCCGCCAGTTCGGCCGCCAGGCTTTTTGCCAGCCCTTCCACAGCTGCCTTGCTGGTGGCAATGGATGCATGGAAAGGCATACCAAGCGTTGAAGCAACCGTACTGAACAATACAATGGAAGCTCCGTTGGCCCGCTTCAGGTTGGGTAATATTTTCTGGATAAGGGATACGGCGCCCAGCACGTTTTGTTCAAAATCATCAATAAAATCCTGCCTGCTTAAGCGGTTAAACGGTTTCAGGTTTATAGAACCGGGGCAGTATACCAGTCCGTCAATTTTATCAGGAAGATCATTCAGTGAATCAAGGCTTTCACGCGCCAGGTCTATAGGGAAAAAGCGGGTACCTAATTTTTCCAGTTCAGCGGTCATGTTTCTTGACAGGCTGATCACGTGATGTTGTTCAGCCAACAGGGCTGCAATGTTCAGTCCAACACCTTTGCCGGCACCGGCTACAATAAAATGTTTCATGCAAGAGATTTGTTTTTGCTTTGCCTGCAGCGCTGGCTGCAATAGGTTACTTCATGCCAGGCTTTTTCCCATTTTTTCCGCCAGCAGAAAGGCCTGTTACAAACCGGGCAGACCTTGCCGGCAGGTTTTCTTTTTTTACCGCTTTCATATATCGGGTTATACCGCTGTTTGTATCATACAGCGGAACAATGGCCAGGTTTATTCCATACTAACAATCCGGGGAAGAAATGGTTGTATCAGGGCTGATGGTAATACAATAGGAGTTTATACGGCTAAGCCTGTCATTTTTAAAACGGTACACATCACAGGAGCTTATGCGGGTTTTGGTGCGGGCATTGTTTATGAATACGGCGTTACCGTCAATGGCAATGCCTTGTTCATCCTCAATGATATGGTTTGTTTGAAACCGGGTGGTAACGGATGAAAAACAGGAAGCCGCCGGGTTGCAGTAATCAATTACAGCCAGTTTACCGGTATGTTCCTTTCGCCGGCAATGATCCATTGAATATCATCAGAAAGATATGGGGATGTTTCGGCAAATTTCCCGGGGAGAAAAAAGCAATGCGATTTTTCTTTTTGAAAGGGGCATCATTATTCTGCGGTTGAACGTATTAAAGCAGCCTCCTTTTTTAATTCTTTATCCAGCACAAACGTGCCAAATGGAATGATGGAGGCGAAAAAGGCTTTCATGAACCACCCGAATTTCCGGTTCAGGGCGCTCATGGTTTCCCATGCCAGTATCATGAAAGCAACAAACAGTATACCGTGTATCATACCAACCACACTAACTGCTTTGGGTATATTGGCAAAATATTTCAATGGCATGGCAATACCCAATAAAACAAGGAAGGAAACACCTTCGGCGAAAGCAATTCTTCTGAACCAGGTAAGCGTCTTTTTTGAACTCATTAATTGTATTTCTTTTATTAGGGATGAATTTATAGTTTTATTAATTAATAAACCAGCCATTTTTGTGTCGTCATTGCGAGGAACGAAGCAATCTGCCCATTCGTTCCCGTAAATCCCCATCATTCATCCATAAACAGATCAGATTGCTTCACTGCGTTCGCAATGACGGGAACTACATTAATAATCTATCACCTGTTCCTCCATCACCGGCAATTCGCGCCATTCGTATTGCTGGTTGCGCAGTTGTGGTTCAAACCCCGCTTCGCGGATGGCTTCCTGTATGCTGCTGCTGGTAAAACGGTGAGGCGCACCTGCAGCGCTTACTACATTTTCTTCTATCATGATGCTGCCGAAATCGTTGGCGCCGGCGTGCAGGCAAAGCTGGGCAACTTCCTTGCCAACGGTAAGCCAGCTTGCCTGTATATTGATGATATTGGGAAGCATGATTCGGCTTAAAGCGATCATACGTACGTATTCTTCGGCGGTTGTAAGGTTGTGAACGCCCCTGATCCGGGCGAGCAGGGTATCAGCGTCCTGGAAGGTCCAGGGTATGAAAGCGAGAAAACCCTTGGCGCCGGCAGGTTTGCGGCTTTGCACTTCTCTTATCTTAACCAGGTGTTCAAACCGCTCCTGTAAGGTTTCCACATGGCCGAACATCATGGTTCCGGAAGTGGTGATATTCAGTTTATGGGCTTCGTGCATGATATCCAGCCATTCCTGTGCACCGCATTTCCCCTTGCTAATTAGGCGTCTAACCCTGTCTGTTAGTATTTCGGCGCCGGCTCCCGGCAAGCTGTCCATACCGGCTTCTTTCAGCGCTTTTAAAACTTCATGATGAGAGCTTTTTTCCAGTTTGGTGATATGGGCAATTTCCGGCGGGCCGAGGGTATGCAGTTTTATGTTTGGGAAAAGCGATTTCAATTCCCTGAACAGGTTTACATAAAATGACAGTCCCAGTTCGGGATGGTGGCCGCCCTGTAATAAAAGCTGGTCGCCGCCGTATTTGATGGTTTCCTCAATTTTCTTTTTATAGGTATCGATGCCGGTTATATAGGCATCGGGGTGGCCGGGTACCCGGTAGAAGTTGCAGAATTTGCAGTTGGCGATGCATACGTTGGTGGTGTTAACGTTGCGGTCTATCTGCCAGGTAACCTTACCATGCGGAACCTGTTTTTTCCGGAGTTCATCCGCTACATACATTAATTCTGATAAAGCAGCATTTTCAAATAAAAACATCCCTTCTTCAACAGACAGAAACTCACATGCCAGGGCTTTCTTATAAAGGTCGTTCAGGTTCATGTTGTCCATTTATGTAATAAACAACAAAATTACATGCATTAGGTTGTATTTAGGGGGTTTGTATGTAAGATGTTTATTTGGTAGATTAGAAAGTGAGTAAAGGCATTGTACATTGTGATATCCGATGCTTCTGTAAACGCATATGTAAAGATTGTAATGGGCAAAATACAGATGTAATAACCTGTTTATTTCTTCATTGAAAACGTATCATAATTTATATTTGTATGCTGCAAGTGAAAACAGTTTCAATGCGCAGGTATCAGCTAAAACGGATATAATTGGTATTGCATATATTAATTCCATCAGGTAATTCCGGCAAACAGCAGATAATTCTTTTCCGGAATAGGCTCATACAGCGCTTTGTTATTAGTTAAGTTTGGTGATTGGATTGAAATATATTCAGTTTTGTATTTTTAAAAAGCATCTATGGGTATTCGTAATTTTTTTTCCCTTTTATTATGCTGTCTCTTAAGCAATTGGGTATCTGCGCAGGCACCGGCCATCAGTTCATTCTTCCCGGCCAGCGGACCGGTAGGTTCAACGGTAACCATCAGCGGCAATAATTTTAATGCCAACCCTGCCAATAATATCGTTTATTTTGGTACCTGCCGGGCAAATGTAACTTCATCTTCAAATACCCAGCTTTTGGTAACTGCTCCTCCCGGGGCAACATACCAGCCCATAAGCGTAACAGTTAACAGCCTCACAGGCTATTCAACACTTCCTTTTGTTACCAGTTTTTCCGGCGCCAGTGAAATTTTTAACAATAACACATTTGCAGCAAAAGCGGATGCCACCACAGGCACACAGCCTTATAATATTGCAACCGGTGATTTTGATAATGATGGTAAACCAGATATCGCAGTTTCTAATTTTTCTGCCGGTACTGTATCCGTTTTGCGCAATACCGGTACTCCCGGCTCACATTCATTGTTACCAAAAATTGATTTTGCCTGCGGCCCGTCACCCTATTCCGTGGCAGTTGCTGATTTAAATGCCGATGGTAAACCAGATATTGCGGTCACCAATGCTACTTCAGCAGCATCCAGGGTATCTGTCCTTATCAATACCAGTGCTGGTGCTGCGATTAGTTTTGATGCTGCAGTAAATTTTCCAACCGGGGACTCACCGTTCCGGTTAGCCATTAATGATATAGACGGTGATGGCAAGCCCGATATTGTAGCAACAAATAACGGTGCAGCTTCATTTTCTGTTTTAAGGAATACAAGTACCGGGAATGTGCTTTCATTCGCCCCTAAGATTGATATCTCAGCCAATACTTCTCCATTATCTGTTGCGCTTACCGATATGGATGGAGACGGAAAAGCAGATGTAATTCTTACCGCTATTTCAACATCAGTTGTTTCAGTTTACAGGAATAGCAGTACTGTAGCTGCCGTTTCCTTTGAACCGAGAATAGATTTTACAACTGGCAACGGACCAAGGATGGTAATTACCGGCGACCTGGATGGTGACGGTAAACCGGATATTGCAACAAATAATACCATTGCGGAATCTATTTCAATATTTAGAAATACAGGAAGTGCCGGTATGATTGCTTTTGCCCCTAAAGTTGATTTTGCAATAGGTCAAATAACGGGCAATAGTGAATACCTGGCGATGGGTGACCTGAGCGGGGATGCCAAACCCGAAATTGTTGTTGTGAATACCAGCAAGAACAACATGTCGCTTTTTAAAAATAACGGTAGCCCCGGTGTGGTTTCATTTGAAACAAGGGTTCTATATAACACGGGCACTACTCCACAAAGCATCACCATGGCAGATTTTGACGGAGATGCCAAACAGGACATAGCCGTTGCCAATAATGGTCAAAACAGCATTTCAGTTTTCAGAAGAAAAACATTTCCAACCGTATTATCATTTATGCCAGCCAGTGGACCGGCAGGTTCAACGGTAACGGTTAAAGGATATAATTTCAATCCACTCCCTGAAGCAATTACGGTATATTTCGGCGGAGCAAAGGCAACAGTTTCTGCTGTAACCGACACAACACTAACAGTAACTGTACCTGCAGGCGCCACATTCCTGCCTATATCTGTTACCAAAGATAATTATACCGCTTATTCCAAAGCTCCTTTTGTACTCAGTTTTCCGGGCGGGCCAGCCAACCTTGAGAATACATTTGCGGCACGGGTTAATGTAACTACCGAAAATGTTCCCAAGGGGTCTGTTATTGCAGACTTTGATGCTGATGGTAAAAATGATATCGCAGTTACCAATTCTGTTACAGGTAACTTCTCAGTTTTAAGGAATACAAGCACACCCGGGAATCTTACATTTGCAAACCGGGTTAATTTCGTACAACCCGGGAACCCTACCGACATAAAATCCGGTGATTTGAATGGAGACGGGAAACCGGATATCATAACAATCCACGACATAAACGCGGTAGCCATTTCAAGGAATACGAGTACTCCGGGTGTTATAAGTTTCGTATCACAAGGTAATATTGGATTATCATCACCACCCTCATCCCTTTTTATTAATGACCTGAACCTGGACGGAAACCCCGAAATTATTATGGGATCCCAGGTGTATGTTACCATTATTCCCAACAACAGTTCAAATGGTACATTAACTTTTGCTGCAAAAATTGAAACCGGGTTAATCAATTTAAATGACGCAGTGGCTGTTGCAGATTTGAATGGCGATGGCAAACCGGATATCATCATGGGCAACAGTTTTATGAAAAACACCAGTGTAAATGGCGTATTATCATTTGATGCCCCGGTAAGTTATTCCAATGCAGAACAGGCATTCCGCATTGAAATAGGCGACCTTAACAATGATGGCAAGCCTGACCTGGCCGCCATTTATCAAAGCAGCAATGAAATAGGTTTGTTTTTAAATACCAGTACAGGTACTTCAATTACTTTCAGCCAGCAGGGAAGGTATAGCACAGGATACTTCCCCAATTATCTGGCCATAGCAGATATGAACGGCGATTCATTTCCCGACATTTCAGTTGGTTGCTGGGAATTTGACGCCCTGTCTGTTTTTGCCAACACCAGCAGCACGGCAGGCCCGCTTACCTTTTTAAATAAAACAAACTATGCAACCAACAGGGCGCCATGGCACGTTGCTGTGGGCGACCTGGATGGCGATGGTAAACCCGATATGGCAGCCACCAACAGAAATGCCGGCAACATCAGCATTTTGCGTTTTCAAATTGAACCTGTATCAGCCATTGTGCCAACCATTCAATCATTTACACCGGCAGCGGGGCCAGTTGGAACTATTGTGCAGATAACAGGAACTCATTTCAGCAGCACCGCATCTGAAAACATCGTTTTTTTCGGTGCTGTAAGGGCAAGCGTCATTTCTGCCAGCAATACAGCGCTTTCCGTTAAAGTGCCTGCCGGTTCAACTTATGAACCTATTTCAGTAACCAATCAGCACGGCCTGACAGCTTATTCATACAAACCATTTAACATTACTTTCCCGGGCGGAAGTGGAAATTTGACGGCTGCTTCTTTTGATCCTTTTATCAGCTTTCCAACTGGTGCAGGTGTTAGCCGCGTAGCACTGGGTGATCTGGATGGAGATGGTAAAACAGATATTGTAACATCCAATACCGATGATAACAGTATAGCTGTTTTAAGGAATGTATCTGCAGGAAGCCTGCTGGCATTTGCACCAAAAGCAGATTATGCTGTTGGCCTTGCGCCACTGGGTATCAGCATTGGCGATATTGATGGAGATGGCAAACCGGATGTGGCGGTGGTTAATCAGAACAGTTACAATTTTTCATTGTTCCGAAATACCAGTGTTCCCGGTACCATCAGTTTTGCTGATAAGATTGATTTTGCAAGCTCTGCCCAGGAATTCAGTTCGCCGCAATCAATAAGCATCAGGGATATTGATGGAGATGGTAAACCGGATATTGTAATTGCAGTTGGCAGCGATTTACAACTCTCGTTTTTCAGGAATATTTCTACGGGTAGTAATATTGCTTTTGCACCTATAGTTGGTTATGGCAATTTTGCCATTGCCAGCATACATTCATTAGCCATCAATGATTTTGACAGAAACGGTAAACCTGATGTAGTTGCTGCACCGGGTCTTGGTGCATTTAACAACACTTCAAATACGGGCGCCATTTCATTTACAGGTGTATCTGTTTTTCCCGGAGGCAGCACTTTTTCCGGTATAGCCTGTGCAGATTTTAATAATGATGATAAAGCAGACCTGGCGGTAAGTGATGCCGGCGTCAGCATGTTTGTTTTGAAAAATGAGAGTATCCGGAATACGGTTTCGTTTGGATCAAAGGTGAATTTTGGAAATACCGTTTTTACCTCACATGCTGTGGAAGCAAATGATATCGATGGCGACGGTAAACCAGATGCAGCAGTACTGGACCTGTATAACAGAAGTGTGTCTGTACTAAAAAACAGCTTTGCCGGTTCTGAAATTTCCTTTAACACTCCTTTTAGTTACCTGGTTAATAATGGACAGGGAGATCCTCTTGGCCTCGCCATTGGTGATATGGACGGAGATGGCAAACCCGACCTGGTTGTTACCAGTTCACTTGAAAATATCGTATCTGTTCTAAGAAACAAAATTGGCGACCCGATCAGGCTGTGTTCCGGTGGCGGAACCATCCTAACATCTAACCTGGGCGGAACCGGGTTCCAATGGCAGGTGAGTACAGATAACGGTACCACTTACACGAATATTATCAACAACAGCAATTATTCGGGGACAAACACAGCAAACCTGCAGTTATCAAATATCCCCAGTTCGTGGACAGGGTATATTTACAAATGCAGCAGCAGTGCCGGTACAAGCGATATCCGGCAAATAAGGTTTTACAACACCTGGACAGGCGCTGTTAATAATCAATGGGAAAATCCGGCAAACTGGAGTTGTGGTTCTGTACCGGATATGTTTACAGATGTTATAATTAATAGTGGAGCAACAGTTGTTGTAAACTCAAATATTACAGTAGCAACAATGTTGGTAGCAAATGGAGCTGTATTTACTGTAAATAGTGGCAATACGGTTACCTTGCTCGGGCATTGATATCCATAAGATTATATGTACGAGCAATGAATCTGCTCAAGGTTGACGAAGCTTATGCCAGGCAGGCAGACAATAAAGGGAACGCTTTTCATATAAATTAATTTAGGTATTCATTATTAATTACATTCTGCCGTAAAACACATTCCGGAAAACAGCATTGACCGGCTCTGTGCTATACCTGCCCTGTTGGGTGTTGTGATAAATCATAATTATAATAATATTTCACCAGGCAAAGCAGCGTTCTTTCCTTAAATAAACCCTTCATCCTTAAACAGAGAATAGTAAAAGTGTTTCACTTATTGCTATTATGGGAAGAAGAGATAGCGCCCGGGCAAATCGCCGGAAACATATGAAATGTATATTTAGAACTATATGGGCCTGAAATAACACTTGTTATAAAAGTATATTCGCCCATACATATAATGGCTACAGCATGAAGTATTATTTCGTAATAGTTTACTTACTATTTTCAACTTCTTATGCATTTGCCCAGGAAATCTTATCGCCGCAACCCGATGCTGCATATATAACCAGTTTCCCCTTTAAACAGTTCAGCGGCGGCGTTATGGTCATAAGGGCCTGTTTTGATGATGTTAAGGACACGCTCAATTTTATCCTTGATACCGGCAGCGGGGGCATTTCACTCGATTCTGCCACCTGCAGTGAATTCAGCATTCCAACCGTGCAGACCGACACCACCATCACCGGCATTGCGGGGGTTCGTAAAGTAAATTTCGTGTTTAATAAGAGCCTGAAGCTGCCCGGCCTTACCGTGAACAACCTTAATTTTCACATTAACAATTATGAAGTGCTTACCAGTGTTTATGGTGAAAAAATAGACGGCATCATCGGGTACAGTTTCCTGAACAGGTATATCGTAAAAGTGGATTTCGACAGCCTGAAAATAGATGTATACAAACCCGGTAAAATACATTACCCTTCACGCGGAACCTTGCTGCATCCCATCTTCACTTCCATTCCCGCACAGTTCATGCAGGTTAAGGACAGGGTAACCATGCCCTTCAATTTTTATTTTGATACCGGCGCCGGGCTCTGTTTCCTGATGAGTGAACAGTTTGCGGCCGACAGCGCCATACTCAAGAAAAAAAGAAAGCCATTGCTTACGCAGGCCGAAGGGATGGGCGGCATGCTGAAGATGCGCCTCACCGTGGTGAAAGAAGTGAAGATAGGGCCCTACCGTTTCCGTAATGTGCCAACCTACCTGTACCAGGACGACAATAACGTTACCGCATACCCGTTTACGGGCGGGCTGGTGGGAAACGATATCCTGCGGCGCTTTAATATCATATTCAATTATCCGCAGCGGGAAATACACCTGTTGCCCAATTCCCGTTATGCCGACCAGTTTGATTATGCATACACCGGCCTGGGTATTTATTTCATAGACGGAAAGATCATGGTTGTGGATGTGATTGCGGATTCTCCGGCAGAAAAAGCCGGTTTTATGGTTGATGATGAGATTATCAGCGTGGGTAACAATATTTCCATCAATATCCAGCAGTATAAAAGCATTTTACAATCTCCCAACGAAAAGCTGAAAGTGATTGTGAAGCGGGGAAAAGACCTGCTAACCCTTGTGCTGAAAGTGAAGAGTATTTTGTAGTAATGTGTTTTGTCTGTTGTTTGAAACCAGTTTACCAACCTCAAACCTCAAACTTCAAACCTCAAACTTCAAACCATTTCCCATCGTACATTTGCAGCATGATCGAATTTGATAAATTTACCTTATCCAATGGGTTGAGGGTTCTCGTTCACGAAGACAAAAGCACGCCCATGGCGGTAGTGAATGTGTTGTATGATGTAGGTGCCAGGGACGAAGACCCGGCAAAAACCGGTTTCGCCCACCTGTTTGAACACCTGATGTTTGGCGGAAGCAGGAACATACCTGTGTACGACGAACCCCTGCAGATGGCCGGCGGGGAAAATAATGCCTATACCACCAACGACCTAACCAATTATTACTGCCAGTTGCCGGCAGAGAACATTGAAACCGCTTTCTGGCTGGAAAGTGACCGTATGCTCAGCCTGGCATTCAGCAAGAAAAGCCTGGAAGTGCAGCGCAAGGTTGTTTGTGAGGAATTCAAGGAACATTATATCAATAAGCCGTATGGAGATGTATGGCATAAGTTCAGGGAACTGATTTATACAAACCATCCATACCGCTGGATGACCATCGGGAAAGAACTGAAACATGTGGAGGATGCCACATTGGAGGATGTGAAGGCCTTCTTCCATAAACATTACACACCGGCAAACGCCATTTTGGTTGTGGCCGGAAATATAGAAAAGGATAATATCAGGCTCCTGGCAGAGAAATGGTTTGCCGACATTCCTTCCGGTGAAAAATATGTACGCAGCCTCCCTGCAGAACCCAAACAGGTATCGCCACGAAAACTGGAAGTGAAGGCTAATGTACCGCTTGACGCCCTGTATAAAGCCTGGCATATATATCCAAGAACAGACCCGAGGTATTATATTGCCGACCTCATAACGGATATCCTTAGCGGCGGAGGGTCATCCAGGCTATACCAGGCACTGGTGAAGGAAAAACAACTGTTCAGCAATATTGATTGTTACCATTTCGGCAGCACCGATGCAGGCATCATCACCATTGAAGGGAAACTGGTGAAAGGAACAGATATTAAGGTAGCCGAGGAAGCGGTAAATGAAGAAATTAGCAAATTGCTGGAAAATGGGATTAGCGACACCGAACTGGAAAAAGTGAAGAACAAAACAGAAAGCGCCATGGCATTTGAAGACATGAGCCTGATGAACCGGGCTGCCAGCATAGCCATGTACGAACTGCTGGGCGATGCAAACCTCATAAATACGGAACTTGCCAGGTACCAGGCGGTTACCAAAGAACAGGTACTGCAGGAAGCAAGGGTGATCTTTGATACGAATAATTGCAGCACCATGTATTACTTATCCGATAACCAAAACAACTGATGAACAGAAAAATAGCGCCCGGTATAAAAGACGCCATTGATTATTCGCTGGAACTGAAAGCCTGTGACCGATTTGATTTGGATAACGGGATACCTGTATATGCCGTAAACGCAGGGGCACAGGATGTGCTTCAAATGGAAATGGTATTTTATGCAGGAAACTTTTTTGAGCAGCATAAAGGCATTGCATCCGCAACCAATTTCCTCCTTAAGAACGGCACTTCAAAAAGGTCTGCCTTGCAGATAAATGAAGCGTTTGAATATTATGGCGCGTATTGTAACAGGGCCTGTTATAATGAAACAGCGGTACTCACCCTTCATACATTAACCCGGCATACAGATAAACTGCTTCCGGTTATTGAAGACATGCTTTCCGGTTCCGTTTTCCCTGAGCAGGAACTGGAGATTTACAAGCAGAACTCACGGCAACGGCTTCAGGTAAATTTGCAAAAATGCGAGTTTGTTGCGGGCCGTTTGATAGACAGTTACCTGTATGGCAACAACCATCCATATGGCATGTACAGCAATCTGCCGGATATTGACAGGTTGGATGTAAATGACATAAAAGAATTTTACCGGCAATATTATCTACAGGGACAATGCGTGATTTTCGTGGCGGGTAAAATACCGGCTTCGCTGGCACAACTGCTGAATGAACACCTGGGCAAGCTTCAGCTTGGTAAACCTCCGGAAACATTACCTGCCAGGGAAATGACACCGGCTACAGAAAAGAAATTCAGGATACAGAATGACCCGGCCGCCGTACAGGGCGCCATCCGCCTGGCCAGTGCGTTTCCCAACCGCCACCACCCTGATTTTAAGAAAGCCATCATCCTGAATAACGTATTTGGAGGGTTCTTTGGGTCAAGGCTGATGAGCAATATCCGGGAAGACAAAGGGTACACCTATGGAATTCACAGTTACCTGCAGAACCATATTCAGCAGAGCGCCTGGATGATTTCAACGGAAGCGGGAAAAGATGTTTGTGAAGCAACCATTGAGGAAGTGTACAAGGAAATGAAAAGGCTGCGCGAAGAGAAAATAGGGGAAGAAGAACTGATGCTGGTTCGTAATTATATGATCGGCGGAATCTTAGGCGACCTGGATGGCCCTTTTCAGATTATTGCAAAATGGAAAAACATCATTTTAAACAACCTGACAGCATCTTATTTCTATGATTCGGTGCATGAAATAAAAACGGTAAGTGCCGGTGAATTGCAGGAACTTGCACAAAAATACCTGCATCCGGAAAAATTTTATGAACTGGTTGTATATTAAAATTGATTTGGAGATGAATTAATTTGGAAATGAATCGATTTGGAAATGAGTCGATTTGGAAATGAATTAATTTGGAGATGAATCAATTTGGAGATGAATCGATTTGGAAATGAAATGATTTTAAGAGAAAAAGAATTATTTAATGAGTGTATTTTCCAATTAGCAACATCAACTCATCTCCAAATCACCAAATCAATTCATCTCCAAATTTCCAAATCAAACCATCTCCAAATCACCAAATCAATTCATCTCCAAATTTCCAAATCAACCCATCTCCAAATCTCCAAATCAATTCATCTCCAAATTTCCAAATCAACCCATCACCAAATCATCAAATCATAACACCATGAACTTCCTCATCCGCCTCTTAATTACCGCAGCCATCGCTTATGTGTTATCAATGATATTGAGTGGCGTTCACATAGACAGTTATGTAACCGCCCTCCTTTTCGCCTTTGTACTGGCATTGCTGAATACATTCCTGAAACCGCTGCTTATCCTGCTTACCCTTCCCATCACCATAATTACAATAGGTTTGTTCCTTTTTGTAATTAATGCACTCATCATCATTATCGCCGACAAGTTTATAGACGGAATACAGGTAGACGGATTTTTCTGGGCACTGCTGTTCAGTTTGATACTGTCCATATTTTCATCCGCTGCAGATGCAGCTATGAAGGACGGTAAAAAAGGATAAGCTGTTTCCTTATTCCTTAATTTTCATCTTATACTTCACTGCCTGTTTTTTGATGATTTTTTCAACTTCCGATTCCAGGGTTGCAGATTTATTGGCAGCGGCAGCTTTCTTTTTTTCGTTAGCAATATAAGCTCCGCGTTTTTCACTGGCAATTTCAATGTCTTTTTGAATCCGCGCACGTTCTGCTGTTTTTTTCTCTACTACCAGCTGTATCTCTTTCCTGCTTTTCTTTTGCAGGCTGTCTGGTAACGATTTGATATCAACCTTTGAAACAAAATCCTTGTCTTTTTCTGCAGCATCCACCATGTCCCAGGTTGCATTCTTATACAGCGACTTTTTTCCTTTCACTTCAATACGTTTGGCCGCCACCGATTTGTTCATGGCATAGTTTTTCTTGTCAACATCCGATTGTGCAGCGTATGCCGATTCGCCATAAGCGCCAAAATACATATATGTGCCGTTCAGTTCATTGTTCAGTGCAAAAATGGTACTGTCATACGGGGTGGGGATGTCTTCTATTTTAGCATCCTGGTTAATATTGGTATAGCTTCCGTTTCCGCATTCTGCATTCAGGTTCCAGTGTTCGCGGATACCCTGCATCCTGTCGCCGCAATAGATGGTGTTTACGATAACGCCTTTTTGTTTGGCTTCATCGCATGCTTTAATATAATGAAGCTTACCCTGTAAAAAATCTTCATTACCGGCTATGAATATCACTTTGTAATTGGAGGGATCTGCATCCCAGTTCAGGTCTTTCAGCGATGTGTAGATTACCTGGCCGCAATATTCATCGCCGCCATTGGTTGTTAAATTGAACAGTTGCTGCGAGAGTTTGTCAAGATCGGTGGTAAATCCGCTCACCTGTTTTACATACCCAGCTTTTACATCATTATTGCTCCTGCCGTATTCATACAAGGCTATTTCTATCTGTGGCGCCTGGCCGTTATCACAGGTGGCTTTTCCCATTACACTCACCATGTTCCAAAGCTGGGCCTTGGCTTGTTCTATAAGCCCGTCCATGCTGTTGCTTACATCGAGTAAGATGGCAGCCTGGATCTTTTGGGTTGCTTTTTCTTTCAATTGGGGAGAGGTGGTTGGTTCTTTACCGGTTTGCCTGGCTGGCATTAATGAAATGGCGGCAGCAATGCTCAATGCCATCATGGCTGGTTTAATTGCTTGTATCATATTGGTTGGTTTTTTTCAGGTAGATGCACAAGATTTATTTTTTGCACATGCGGGGATATTAAAGGAAAGTTGTTTGTGTTTTTTTTAACAATGTGATTAGCCTGCGTTAGAGGAAGGAGAAACGCAGATGACACAGATGAGGCGGATGTATTTCGTTATTGCGAGGAACGAATGCAATCTTTTAATTAACAAGGAACAAGGAACAGGGAATGCTGAACGATGAGGCAGGTTTTTTCTTCATTGCGAAGGAGTGAAGCATCGTTTAATTAACAAAGAACAAGGAACAGGGAATACTGAACGATGAGGCAGGTTTTTTCGTCATTGCGAGGAACGACCTGTCCCGATTATTTCAGGAAGCAATCTAAATCGACAACCAGCTATTTAACCAATACCATTATTCCTGTTAAATCCATCGCTTAGATTTCTTCCCATCCATAAGTTTCTATTGCCTACAACAATTACCTTTGCCTGTAAATATTCATACGGGTATGCAATTTGATAAGAAGGGTTTGAACAACGATAAGATCATAGAAATATACAGGAACCTGCTGTTACCTCGGATGATTGAGGAGAAAATGCTGGTCTTGCTACGGCAGGGAAAAATTTCCAAATGGTTCAGCGGTATCGGCCAGGAAGCTATATCAGTAGGGGCAACCATGGCGTTGCAACCCGACGAATGGATCATGCCCCTGCACCGTAACCTGGGTGTTTTCACTTCCCGGAATATGCCGTTGAGCAGATTGTTCAAACAGTGGCAGGGTAACAAAGATGGTTACAGTAAAGGCCGGGAAAGGAGTTTTCATTTTGGCAACAAAGAACACCATATCTGCGGGATGATATCTCACCTGGGCCCGCAGCTGGCAATTGCCGACGGCGTTGCACTCGCTTATAAATTACGGAAAGAACAGAAAGTGTCACTTGCTTTTACGGGCGATGGCGGAACCAGTGAAGGCGATTTTCATGAAGCCCTGAATACAGCGGCCGTGTGGGACCTGCCGGTGATATTCATCATTGAAAACAATGGTTACGGCCTCAGTACGCCAACCAGTGAACAATACAGGTGTAAAAGCCTTATTGACAAAGCGGCTGGTTATGGTATTGAAGGCGTGCAGATAGATGGCAATAATGTGCTTACGGTATACGACACCATAAAAGGCGTGCGGGAATACTGTATAAAAAATCAAAAGCCATACCTCATTGAGTGCATGACATTCCGCATGCGGGGCCATGAAGAGGCCAGCGGTGTTAAGTATGTACCCAAAAACCTGTTTGAAGAATGGGAGCAGAAAGACCCGATAAAGAATGTTGAAACCTGGTTGCTGCAGGAGGGCATTATGACTGCTGCAGGCATGGAGGCCACCCGGGCAGAAATGAAGAGCCATATTGAAGATGAGCTGAAAAAAGGGTTTGAAGCGGAAAAGCTAATACCTGATAGCCGGGAAGAGCTGGCGGATGTATATGCGCCGGTTCATATTGACCGGTCCCTGGTAGCAGATAACAGTAACGGGCAAACGCTTAATGGGCCGGTTTCGGAAAAGAAATTCATCAATGCCATCAGTGATGGGCTGGAGCAATCGCTAAACAAACATGAAAACCTGGTGCTGATGGGCCAGGATATAGCGGAATACGGTGGTGCGTTTAAAGTGACGGAAGGGTTTGTTGAAAAGTTTGGAAAGGGCAGGATACGGAACACGCCTTTGTGTGAAAGCGCCATTGTAGGAACTGCACTTGGCCTCAGCCTGGAAGGGTACAAGGCAGTGATGGAAATGCAGTTTGCCGATTTCGTTACGGTTGGTTTTAACCAGATCATAAACAACCTGGCCAAGATACACTACCGGTGGGGGCAAAACGCCGATGTGGTGATCCGTATGCCAACCGGTGGCGGTGTGGGTGCCGGGCCGTTTCACAGCCAAAGCAATGAAGCCTGGTTTGTGCATACACCCGGCTTAAAAGTGGTTTATCCGTCAACACCGGCAGATGCCAAAGGATTGCTGATAGCCGCCATCAACGATCCCAACCCGGTGATGTTTTTTGAGCACAAGGCTTTGTACAGGAGCATATCCGGTGATGTGCCCGACCAATATTATGAAATTGAAATAGGAAAAGCGAAGCATGTACGAAGCGGGGAAGATATTTCTGTAATCACTTATGGCGCCGGGGTGCATTGGGCGATGGAATATGCAGAAAAACACCCGGAGATATCTGTTGATATAACAGACCTGCGTACCTTATTGCCGCTGGATTATGAAGCCATAAAAAATGCCGTATCCAGAACCGGGAAAGTGTTGATATTACATGAAGACACATTGACCGGGGGCGTTGGCGGGGAGGTTGCCGCCTGGATAGCCGAACATTGCTATACGTTGCTGGATGCACCCGTGATGCGTTGTGCCAGCCTGGATACCGCCATCCCGTTTAATATGGAACTGGAGAAGAATTTTATGGCATATTCAAGGCTGGGAGAAACCATTGGGAAATTGATTAAATATTAGAATGTTTGATCTGTGATGTATGATATATGATGTGTGATGTATGATGTGAGGGAAATCACGGATTTGAATGATGTTTTTCTCTTTGCTTTTGGAGGTTAGAGTAATAATTTTCCATAAAATAATTTGTGGATAAGAAAGAATTACAAGCAAGAACGAAAAAATTTCACATTGATATAATAAGGCTTTGTAAAGATATTCCCAGGTCCGTTCCTGCTTATGAGATTGCCAAACAAATATTAAGGTCTGCCGGATCTGTAGGTGCCAATTACAGGGCTTCATCACGGGCAAAATCTAAAGCAGATTTTATAAATAAAATTCAAATAGTTATTGAAGAGGCTGATGAAAGTCATTATTGGCTTGAAATAATTGAAGAAGCCCAAATAAAGCCTGGTGAAGAAACAAAAAGGTTAATGAAAGAGGCGAATGAATTAACAGCCATATTTACAGCCACAAATAAAACAGCGAAATTAAATCAAAGATAATTCCTCACATCATACATCACACATCATATATCATACATCATAGATCTCACATCTCACATCTCACATCTCAGATCATTCCGGAATAAATTTCATAGATATCGAATTCACACAATGCCTCGTATTTTTAGCAGTAAACCTTTCTCCGATGAAAACATGACCCAGGTGCCCCCCGCAATTGGCGCAAACGATTTCAGTACGGCTGCCATCGGCATCGGGTACACGAAGAACGGCGCCGGGTATCTCATCATCAAAGCTGGGCCAGCCGCAATGGGAATCAAATTTATCTTTTGAATGATACAGGGCTGCATCACAACGGCGGCACACATAAGTTCCGGCGGCTTTGTTATTCGTGTATTCTCCTGTAAAAGGACGTTCGGTTCCTTTGTGCAATATCACGCGTTCTTCTTCCGGTGTAAGCTGGTTAAATGTAGACATGTTTCGTTTGTTTACCTGGTTTTTGTTTTAGCATATCGCGGCTGCGTATTATTTTTAATCATTCTACAAATCTAAAAATCTCACATCTCACATCATACATCACACATCATAAATCATATATCATACATCTCACATCACACATCACTCCCCTTCTCCCCCACAAACCAATGTTCCTTGTTTTTAAATAACACATTAAAGGTGGTTAATGTTCCGTAGATGCGGGTAATATATTGCTGCAGGCTTACTTTGTCTTCGTCGGTAAGTTTTTTATGGCTGTTGATATGCTGTTCCATCACCCGGAGGCGATCGCGGAGCATGACGATCTTGTGAAAGAATACATCAATGGGCACTTCCTTCGGCTTGAGTGATTTGTCAGCGGTTTGCAGCAGCATGGTTCCGCCGATCCATTTGTCGCCTATGGGCACAATTTCTGAAACGTCTGCCCATTGCCGTAATATTTTTAACAAAGATCTTTCGATTTCCGAAGATGTTTCAATTTCTGTACTTGCATTTTCCGGGATGATCTCATCCAGGCGTGTATCTGTTTTATCTATTTCCTTTAACCCAACATTGATAAAAGAGATCAGGTAAGTGGCATACCTAACGCCAACAATAACGCCCGGACCGTGTTGGGTGTGTTGCAACCGGGTTCCAATACCCAGTGTTAATTGTTCTGGTTCCATCTGCTTTTTTTTGATTTTAATAACGGAAGTGAAAAATACTGCTTTTTAGTAAATATTATACAATCTGGTGCAAGTGTTCCGAAGGATCACTTGTGTCTTTTTAAGTTAGCAGGTCTTTGACCGGTGTCAGTACTGCAAATGCTCAATACAGATAAGTCATTTTTAATAGACGGTTCCCGGCATATTTCAAAAATCCAATATTATCATAGTATGCTGAAAACAGCTAACAACAATGTCTCAATATTCATCTCTTGTTATTGCTTCAAACTATACAGCTACACTTAAGTTAAGAAATGAGCAATTTGACCATCACCAGTATTATTATGTAACTGAAATATAGTAAGATATTTAAGCAAAAACAGTAATGTAGGAATTTCTACTAATGAAAATGTAGTTTGCATTAAGGGTTAAATAGTTCTAAACCAGTCACAGACTGGCGGTCTTTAAAAGACACAAGTGATCCTTCGGAACACTTGCGCCAGCGGGGGGGGGCCAGGTAACTTAGTGCCTGTTAGATCACAAGGTTAAAAATCATTGTATTCACTGAAAATTATTATCCCGCTATTTAGTACTACTTTTTATCAGTTCAAAGATGAGGTTAAAAAAATGAAGGACAGCCCACAATATTCCTAATGCTGCTAAGATAATACCACTAATATTTCTTCCTTTCATGTAGATTTCTTTTTGGCTACTTTCTTTGCAGGTTTAGGATTTCCCATTCAAAACATAGAGCTGTTTTATTATTTTATACAAGATATATATTTTCAAATGCAAAAATATGTATATAAGCTATGCAGGAAATTACTTTGTAACGAAAGGTTATTAGAAGGTAGATACTTTGGATAAAGTTATATAAACACAGCACAAGTACACAATGCCCCCGGCTGGCGAATATCTATCATCATTTATTCGACACTTCAACAATATATATTTACTCAGCACCTAAGCCCACCCAACTGAAGAAATACTTTTGACCTTACTCAATAATAGACAAATCACATTTATAATACCTGGCAAAAACTTGATCTAAAACGCATATCACCTTTTGTTTGGCAATCTGTTCATTGTTGTTTTTTAAACAGTGAGGCTTTTACTTCTTTTACACCAGATGGGCCTTCTCTACTCAAAGCGTAAACATCTTTCGATAAATACCCGGTCGCATCTTTTTTTTCCTTAAAAAAACGCGGTTAAAATATGTGAGTGTTTCAAAGCCATTGCTGTAGGCAATTTCTGCGACCTGCTTATCGGTTGCCATCAGTTGATTGCACACATTGGCAATGCGTACCTCATTCACATAATCAGAAAATGTTTTGCCTGTGATGCGTTTAAAAAATTTGCAAAAAGCTCCCGGAGACAGATGAATCAATGCAGCAGCTTTGTGAATGGACAACGGTTCCGCTGCATGTTTTTGCACATACTGACAAACTTTGTTGATGCGGTTTTCATTTTCCTTTCCTTTCAGCGGCTGATAAAATGAACTAGCTAAAGCCACATATCTGAGTTTGGAAAACTCCTGAAGTATGTACAGCAGGCTGGTAATTTTTTCAACGCCGCTTTTTTCAGGCAGTAATTTCATGTGTTCAATAACTGCTGCCGGCTTTTTCCCCTTGAATGAAATACCCTGCTTTGCCTGCGCCAGCAATTTATTGATGGAAGAAAGTTCATTCAATTCAGTAAACCGTTCAATAAAGTTTGCTGAAAATTGTATCACCACTGCAGCCAGTCTTCCTTTGTGTCGGCCGTCACTTACCCATGTGTGCGGAAGCCCGGGGCTAATGAGAACCAGGTCGCCACTGTCAAAATTTTCATGGCTGTCGCCCACTAATCTTCTGCCCCTTCCTTTCAGTATCAGAGTAAGTTCATACTCCGGGTGATAATGCCAGAAGAAATTAAACCTTGCCGGGTTTATACTGTAAGCCATAAAGGAGTGTTTTCCTTTCTTTGCATTAATATCTTCCAGCAATGGTTTCATATACCTCTATTTATTCTATTTCTATTTTAAAAATACATTTTTCTGTCGATATAGTGTAATAACTGGCTTATACAGTGTCATTCTTCTTCGGTGCTTCAGGATATTTTTACAGTCAAATAAAATTTATGTCAACGATTCCGTCAGCAGTATTGGCATTACTTGAAAAGCCTTACCAACTCACCACTGAACAGATAGCATTTTACCAGCAAAACCGTTACATCAAACTGAAACAGGTGTTTGATGAGACCTCAATTTCTTTTTTTAATGATGTCATCAGCAAAAGAGTGGAAACAATGAACACCGAAAGTACGCCACTGGAACAAAGAAGCACTTATGGCAAAGCCTTTCTCCAGTTATTTAATTTATGGAGAGAAGATGAAGTGGTGAAAGAATTTGTTTTCAGCAAACGATTGGCAAAAATTGCAAGTGATTTAATGGAAGTTGAAGGAGTTAGAATTTACCACGACCAGGCATTGTTTAAAGAAGGCGGTGGAGGTATCACACCTTGGCATGCTGACCAATATTACTGGCCGCTCGAAACAGATAAAACAGTTACGGCATGGATACCTTTGCAGGAAACACCATTGGAATTGGGGCCTTTGGAATTTAGTGCTGGCAGCCATCAAATAGTGGAAGGCCGTGATTTGGAAATAAGTGATGAAAGCGAGGCAGCCATTCAGCAAAAATTAAGGGTTACAGATTTTAAGCATGTAATCGAATCATTTGATTTGGGTGAAGTGAGTTTTCATAGTGGATGGATATTTCACCGGGCAGGCGCCAACACAACTGACCAGATGCGGAAAGTGATGACGGTAATTTACATGGACAAGGATATGGTGCTGAAAAATCCTGACAATAAAAATCAAATCAACGACTGGAGCACCTGGTGCCCGGGTGTAAAAGTGGGTGAGGTGATTAATTCGCCAATTAATCCCATCATCTATCAAAACTAATGCTTTGCAGATAAACTATTGCTGTCCATTCTGGGGTAGCGAACAATCGGGAATTGCCTCTTTTTTTGACAGGCTCAAAACGGCATCGTATACCGGTGTGGAAGTATTTTTGAATGATGATATTGAGTTTATAACAGAGTTTATTGCTGAAGTGGAGGATGCCATTGATAAAAACAACAGCTTTACGTTTGTAATTCAGCATATTGCTCCCTATCAGCCGGGGTCGGTAAAAAATTATATTGACGAATTTAAAAAACGTTTGATAAAACTCACAGAAAATAAACCTCATTTTATCAACTCACACACCGGCAAAGATTTTTTTTCTTTTGATGATAACTGCCGTGTGATTGAAGCTGCCCTTAATGTCAGCAATAAAACAGGAGTAAGAATTCTACATGAAACGCACAGGGGAAGGTTTTCATTTCATGCGGCATCTTTGATTCCTTATCTCAAAAAATTTCCAGAAATGGAACTTGTTGGTGACTTCTCACATTTTTGCACCGTGTCTGAAAGTATGCTGCATGACCAGCAAGAAATCATAAGCCAAATTATTCCGCATGTATCACATATACATGCAAGAATCGGGCATGAGCAGGCTCCGCAGGTAAACGATCCTTTTGCTCCTGAATGGCAAAATCACTTTAGTTTATTCGAAAAATGGTGGCAGCAAATTATTCAGTATAAAAAACAAAGAGGCGTTAAAGAAATTGCCATCACACCAGAGTTTGGCCCTGCGCCGTATATGCCGGCATTGCCATTTACACAACAACCTATCGGTAACCAATGGGAAATAAATTTTAAAATAATGCAACGGCTCAAAACTATCTTACAAACATAAATAATTTCATGCTTGCCATCCAGAAGAAATTAACGAATACTTTTTATACACTGCTTAGTTTGCCTGCAACAGCGGTTGGTTTTTGTTTGTCAACACAGGTGGCAACACTTAGCTGGATATTGAGTACGAAATACAATTTACATATTGAAGATGTGGCACTTGTTTGGTTGGCAGGGCCATTATCAGGAATTATTGCTCAACCCATTGTGGGCATGATGAGTGATAAAAGCTGGTTTATGGGCGGAAGAAGAAAACCATACATTGTTATTGGAGGTGTATTGGGTGCCGCTATGCTTATGGCATTGCCGTATATTGATGTTATTAGCAAATCAATGGGGCTTACCATTTTTACGGTGGCAATTGTTGTTTCATTGTTTTTGGATATGAGCATCAATGTTACTTTCAATCCGGCAAGAGCCATCATTGCCGATGTTACACCACCCGGTATTGAACGCACTAAAGGTTTTTCGTGGATGCAGGTGGTGAGCGGCACATTTGGCATTGGTGCTTACTTTGTTTCCATGTCGTTTGGCAACATGGTGCTAATTTATGTTGCAGCAATCGTGGTTTTGCTATTCTCTGTTGTTCCGGTATTATTTGTAAAAGAACCACGTGTATTACACACAAATGAAACAGCAGCAAAACAAGTCAAAAGCAATTCTTCCATATTGGATGGTATTAAGCTACTATTGCCGCTCTATGGTTTTATTATATTTGGGTTGTTTGTGGTAATTAATAAAATGATCTTGAATGGGGGATGGGATCGCATTCAAACAAGGGTAATGTATGTTTGTATTGCCACCACGTTGCTGCTGGGTGCATACACTATCTGGAAAGGAAGAAAAAAACCTTCTGATACCAATGATTTTCAAAAAATATTACTGGCACATTCGTTTAGCTGGCTGGGCATACAGAGTATGTTTGTTATGAGTTATTTTTTTATCAGAGAAAAAATAATGCCCGGTCTTAATACATCAAATGTGATGGCAAATTCATTTTCAAAATTCTTTACTGGCACAGAGCAAACCAATGAACAAACTGCCGGGAATATTTTATCACTGGGTTTTTTGTTGTTGAATTTTGTTGGTGCATTGTTGCCTGTGCTGTTGCTGGAGCCTTTAAGTGAACGAATGGGAAAAGTAAAAGTTTATACTGTTGCCATCGCCTGCATGGCAGGAGGGTACTTTCTGTTATACATTGCCGGCGCGAAAGAAAGCATATTTTACATTGGGATGATTATTTGCGGCATTGGCTGGTCGGCCGTAATATCCATAGTGTTTGCCATCATGACGGAAAAAGTGAATGCCAATAAGATGGGTATGTTCATGGGGTTGTTTAATTTCAGTATTGTATTACCTGCCATGATGACGCCGGGCATTTCAAAAGTGGTGCATGATTCAGGTGATTATGCGGTACTTTTTTTAATTATTACGATCAGCCTGGTAATATCGTTGATTAGCTGGTTGTTTGTAAGGGAATCAAAAGTCAACCATTCATAAAATGAATATTTGTTTATGATTCGTTTAAACATATCAATTCTATTCGTTTTTCTCTATAACAATTTTGCTTTAGCGCAATTGCCAGTAGTTTCATCGGGCACTATTCAACGATTTGAAAAGTTTTCTTCAAAATTTGTGGATTCAAGAAATGTGGATGTTTGGTTACCTGATAACTATGCCTCTACAAAAAAATACAATGTGGTGTACATACATGATGGTCAGATGCTTTTTGATTCAGCACAAACATGGAGCCGCAAAGAATGGCAAGTAGATGAAGTATTTGGCAAGTTGATTAGAGAAAATAAGATTGAGAAGTGTATTGTTGTAGCAATATGGAATAATGGCAAATACCGTCATTCAGAATACTTTCCCCAAAAATACCTGAATACGGTTACAGAGGATTATAAAAAGGAATTTTGTAGTACCTATTTGCAAAATAAGTTGCAATCTGATAACTACTTAAAATTTATTGTAGAAGAATTAAGGCCTTTTATCAATAAGACATTTTCTGTAAATGCCGACAGGACCGGCACCTATATAATGGGCTCAAGCATGGGAGGGATGATTTCTATGTATGCCCTTTCAGAATATCCACAGGTTTTTGGTGGAGCAGCTTGTTTATCTATCGCCTGGGTAAGCCGGGACGAAATGAATTTTGAGTTGCCTTTGGGTGCATTCAACTATCTGCAAAAAAATGCCCCATCCCCCTTCGGACATAAAATCTATATGGATCATGGCACGGAAGAAATGGACAGTATGTATAGTGTTTACCAAAAGTTTGTTGATGTTATTATGAAAGAGAAAGGTTTCAGTAATGGAAATTATAAAAGCGAAGTATTTAACCATACCGGACATAATGAAACAGACTGGACAAACCGTCTGCATATACCTGTTACTTTTTTATTAGGGAAAGCTCCTGAACAAAAAGTATCTGCCGGCAGGATAGAAAAATATCCTGATTTTGAATCGAGATTTGTTTCTGAAAGAAATGTGGAAGTATGGCTTCCTGAAAACTTTGATCCAAAAAGGCGATATGCTGTTTTGTATATGAATGATGGACAAAGCCTTTTTGATGCCGACGTAACATGGAATCGTCAGAGTTGGGATGTGGACAATGTACTGACAGCACTTTTGCGTGGAAATAAAATTAAGGACCTGATAGTGGTTGGTGTCTGGAACGGACAAAATACAAGGCATGCAGATTATTTTCCACAAAAGCCCTATGAAAGTTTGACCGTAGCGCAGCAGGATACCATTTCAGCACAATTGCAAAGGGCAGCAAGAACAAAGGATGTATTTAAACCTGTATCAGATAATTATTTAAGGTTTTTGGTTTCAGAACTAAAACCATTTATCGATAAAACATATCCCACACATACCGACAGTAAGAATACATTCATTGCAGGCAGCAGTATGGGCGGTCTGATTTCGATGTATGCCATTTGTGAATACCCCAATGTTTTTGGTGGTGCTGCCTGTCTAAGTACGCATTGGCCAGGAATATTTTCAATCGAAGGAAATCCTTTGCCAGATGCTTTTGTGACGTATTTGAGCAAGCATCTCCCTAACCCAAAAAGCCATAAAATTTATTTCGACTGTGGCGATCAAACGCTGGATGCACTATATCCCCCATGGCAAAGAAAAGCAGATGCCATTATGCAAGCCAAAGGGTTCACGGAAAAGAGTTGGATTACAAAGTACTTTCCTGGAGTTGACCATAGCGAGAAATCATGGAACAAAAGATTGCATATTCCACTTCTTTTTCTATTAGGGAAATAAAAATTGCAGAATGTTAGTTAAACGAAATTGGTGGAAAGAAGTGGTGGTATATCAATTGTATCCGAGAAGTTTTAAAGATACAAATGGCGATGGCATTGGCGACTTGAAAGGAATTATTGAAAAATTGGACTATATCAAGAGTTTGGGAATTGATGTGGTTTGGATGAACCCCGTGTATGAATCTCCCAACGATGATATGGGTTATGATATTTCTGATTACCGTGCCATAATGAAACAGTTTGGCACCATGGAAGATTTTGATGTATTGCTGAACGGATTGCATGACCGGGGAATAAAGTTGATTATGGATTTGGTGGTTAACCATACCAGTGATGAACATCAATGGTTTAAAGAAAGTAAAAAATCAAGGGATAACCCTTACAGAAATTATTATCATTGGTGGGATGCAGAAAGGGGTAAGCCTCCCTACCGCTGGAGTATTTTTGATGAACAAAGCAGTGCGTGGAAGTATGATGCAGCCACCAGCAGTTATTACCTGCATATATTTAGTGAAAAGCAGCCTGATTTAAATTGGGAGAATCCGCAGGTAAGAAGCGAAGTGTATGACATGATGAAATTCTGGATGGATAAAGGCATTGATGGTTTCAGGATGGATGTGATTACCTGTATTTCGAAAGACATTGCTTTTCCTGAATTACCAAATGGTATGGCTGTGAGTGATTGGTTTCCTTATTATGCAAAGGGTCCGCATTTGCATGCGTATTTGAATGAGATGCACCGGGAAGTGTTCTCTGGATATGATTGTATGAATGTTGGAGAAGCATCCGGTGTAAGTATTGACGATGCTTTGCTGTTTGTGGATGAAGACCGTAATGAACTTCAAACCTTTTATCATTTTGACCATACCGGATTTGGTATCAGCAAAGATAATTTTATGTATGCTGATGATACCAACAGGAATTTAGTGGAATGGAAAAAAATATTTGTGAGGTGGGATAAAGTTTTTGCTGAGAAGGGCTGGGGAACCATCTATCTCGGCAATCATGATATGAGCCGAATGACAAGCCGCTTTGGAAATGACAGTGACAGATACAGAGAACTTTCAGCAAAAATGTTGCATACTTTTTTATTGAGCATGAGGGCTACACCTTACATTTATAATGGTGATGAAATTGGAATGACTAATACCAACCACACTAGTATTGATGCATACGAAGATTTATATACCATCAATTATTACAACCAGTTAAAAAATAACGGCGGTGATTATGAAGGATTTTTACGATCACATGCTGCCATTAGCAGAGACAATGGCAGAACACCTATGCAATGGAACAGCAGCACACATGCAGGCTTCACAACAGGCAGGCCCTGGCTGGCTGTAAATAAAAATTATACAACTGTTAATGTTGAGGAACAGGAAACACGTAGTGATTCTGTTTTGAATTATTTCAGAAAAATCATTGCACTTCGTAAAGCGAATTTGACATTGGTGTATGGTTTGTTCGAATTGGTTGACGAAAATAACACACTAATCTTTGCATACACACGAGAATGGAATGAAAAAAAACTATTAGTGGTATTAAACTTTTCTGACAGGGAAGCATCACTTAGTACAGCTATAAAAATGGACGGAAGTACAGTTTTAATTGGCAATTATGCAGAACCTTCAAAAGGAAAGATCTTTAAGCCATATGAAGCAGTGATTTATGAACTTTGAAAATAGCATAAAAAAATACATAGCTCTATTGTTTGTTTTCCTTATGAAAACTTCAAGCGTTTGTTCGCAAAAAGGCAGGGCAAGCGATAAAGGCGAAATTATTTACCATGTTTTCCTGCGTAGTTATTTCGATAGTAATGGTGATGCACAAGGCGACCTTAATGGTCTCAAACAAAAATTATCTTATCTGCAGGATTTAGGCATTACATCTATCCTGCTTTTACCACTATACGACGCAGATTGTTATCACAACTATTTTGCAAACAACTTTGAAAAAATAGATGTAGAATATGGAACCATGCAGGAGTATATTTCATTAGTGAAAGAAGTGCACAGGCGCGGAATGAGAATTTATCTTGATATGGAAACACAGTATGTTACCGAAAAACACGTATGGTGGAAAGATGCTGTGGGTAACCTGAAATCTATGTTCAGTGATTATATATTATTCGAAGACTCAACCCACACTATTCCTGCCACAATTGTGGCTGATTTGAGAGGATTGAATAGTTATGATGGTTCATTAATCAAAATCACCACTGTAAATCTGCGAAGCAAAAAAGTATTGGATTATAATAGAAAATTATTCTCCTTTTTTGTTGACCCAAATAAAGACGGAAAATTTGACGACGGGGCAGATGGTTTCAGGCTAGATCATGCAATGGATAACCTGGATGGAAAGCTGGCGCTTACGAATCTATTTGTGGAATTCTGGCAACCGTTGCTTCGTTCACTGAAAGAAATAAATCCTAAGCTTAAAAACGTGGCAGAACAAGCCAACTGGAAAGACTATGGATTTGCATATTTTGAAAGAGCCGGTGTTGACAGAATGTTTGCGTTTGGTCTGCAATCAGCTATTATATCGTTTGACAAACAGCAACTTATAAATAAGGCGGATACTGTTCTAGTACAATGCCCCAAAGGAAAAGAGCAAATTGTATTTATAGAAAACCACGACATGTTCAGGTATGCTACACTGGAAGAAAATAGTGAAAAGCAAAGAGCAGCTGCTGCAATAATGATGTTAATTGGAGGAATTCCTTCTATTTATTATGGGCAGGAGATTGGAATGAAAGGCACTTTTGGGATTCTTGGTAATACGGATGGAAACGGCATTCCCTGCCGGGAAGCATTTGAATGGTATAAAGCTGCTGAAGGAAAGGGAATGGCAATATGGTATAAAAATACTGGCGAGTGGTGGGATAAAACCAGCCTGAAAGCAAATGATGGTATATCACTGGAGGAACAATTAAATAACGAAAGCTCTTTATTTAATTATTATAAAAAATTAATCAGGCTTAAGCAAAGTAATCTTGCATTGGCAAATGGCAAATATGAGAATGCCTGGAATAATAACAGCCATGTGTTTAGTTTTTACAGAACTAGGAATCAACGTAAAGTACTGGTTGCTGTAAATCTTAGTGATGTGAAACAAATTTCGGTGTTTAGAGATGCATATAAAAAATATATACCGCTGCTTGGGAATAATATTGTTACAAAGAACACTGTTGTACTGAATCCTTATGAAGTGGCTGTTTTTAAGATAAAATAACTGGAATGAAAAAAATAGTATATGCCTTAATGATTCTTTGTGTTTTTTCCTGTAAAGAAAAAATGCAAATCGATTACACCCAATACGTCAATCCTTTTATCGGTACCGAGGGTACGGGTCATACTTTCCCCGGCCCATGCATGCCCTTTGGAATGGTGCAGCCGGGGCCTGATAACAGAGACAATGGTTGGGATTATACCAGTGGCTATCAGTACAAAGACAGCATCATCCTGGGATTTTCTCAAACAAGGGCAAATGGCACAGGTATTAATGAATTTGGGGATGTACTGCTGCAACCTTTCAGCGGCGATAAAAAGGATAACTTCGGTGAAACCTATTTAAAAGAAACAGAAAAAGCGTCACCGGGTTATTATACAGTTACATTAAATAATCGCGTAAAAGTAGAATTGACATGTACTGAACGGGTTGCTTTTCATCAATATACTTATCCATCATCATCTTCAAAGCTGCTGGTTGATTTGCAACATGGTCTGCGTTTTCTTAATGACAGTGTAGTTCTAGAAAGCAATGTAAAAATTGAAGATAATAAAACCATCAGTGGATGGTGCCATAAAAAGAACTGGGTTGAGCGTAGATACTTTTTCAGCATACAATTCAATCAGCCGTTTACTTCAGTAATTGTATTGGAAAGAAAATCAAAAGAAGCTGCACCCCGTTATGTACTTGGCTTTAATTTGAAAGATAAACTCCTCCAAACAAAAATTGCTTTATCATCTGTAAGTGTTGAGGGCGCAAAAAACAATTTACAAACTGAGTTAACTGGCTGGGATTTCAAGGCTGTTGTTACCAATAATAAAAAAGTATGGAACAGTTATTTAAGCAGAATAGAAATTAACGCAGAGAAGAAGCAAAAGGAAATATTCTATAGTTGCATGTACCGGTTGTTTATTCAACCATCAAATATTGCGGATGTGGATGGCAAGTACCGTGGAGCTGACGATTCCATAAGAACAGCAAAGAATGGCGAATACTATTCCACCCTTTCGCTTTGGGATACTTACCGTGCGGCTCATCCTTTATATACTTTAGTAGCACCGGAAAAAGTAAACGGTTTTATCAACAGCATGATCGAACACTGCAAAGCTGCGGGCTTTTTGCCAATCTGGACAGCATGGGGAAAAGATAATTATTGTATGGTTGGTAACCATGCGATTCCTGTAATTACAGATGCATACAACAAAGGCTTTACTGGTTTTGATGTAGAACAAGCCTTGCAGCAAATGATAGAATCAACGACCAAAAATCATATCAACAGCAACTGGACGTTGCTCAACAAATATGGCTATTATCCTTTTGACAGTCTGGATAATGAAGCTGTTTCAAGAACGTTAGAACATGGCGTTGACGATTACTGTATTGCATTATTGGCAGATAAAATGGGTAAGCGGGACATTGCTTCTATTTTTTACAAACGGGCAAGATATTATACAAACTTATACGATGCTTCCACTAAACAAATGCGTGGTAAAGACAGCAAGGGAAACTGGCGTTCTCCATTCAATCCATTAATAGCTACATCACCCTTGAACAATCCTGGTGATTATACTGAAGCAAATGCCTGGCAATATTTCTGGACACCTGCACAATATGATGTAGAAGGCATGATACAACTAATGGGTGGCAAGAAAATGTTTACAGCACAGTTAGACAGTTTCTTCAGCATCAAAGCACTTAACCCCAACAAGCATTTGGGACAGGAGGCTATGATTGGTCAATATGCGCATGGCAATGAGCCGAGTCATCATATTGCTTACCTGTATGCGTATTCAGACAAACCGGAAAGAGGAAAGGAGCTTATCACACAAATCTGCAATGAGTTTTATGATAACACCACTACTGGCATGATTGGGAACGAAGACTGCGGACAAATGAGTGCCTGGTATATTTTTTCAACACTAGGGTTTTATCCGGTGAACCCTGCAGGTGGTGAATATGTAATTGGCAAACCACAGGTAGAAAGTGCTATTGTTTACTTGAAAGATGGAAAATTATTAAAGATCAGAAACAAAAATGCCCAATCGGTAAGGTTAAACAATCAGCCTCTCAACGATTTTAAATTGAGGCATAAAGAAATCTCAGCCGGCGGTACATTACAGTTTTAACTTAGAGTGAATAAGAAATTTACGTTATGAAGATAATAAACCTGTTCTCAATTATTTTACTGGCAAATTTTATTTGTATAAATGTTTTCTGCCAAATCCACCATGTGGAACCGATCAACTGGTGGGTGGGTATGAAGAACCCTAACCTGCAACTGCTGGTTAATGGAAACAATATTGGCGAAACGACGCCGCAAATAAATTATCCTGGAGTAACAATAAAAAAAATAACAAAAGGGGATAGTAAGCATTATCTCTTTATTGATTTACACATTACAAAAGCTGCCAAGCAGGGCATCTTAGCTATAAGTTTTAAAAAAGCGGGAAAAGAAGTATACAGCTATCGTTATGAGTTGAAAAAAAGAGAGCAAGACGCATCCGCATTTAAAGGGTTTAATTCTTCGGATGCGATTTACTTATTAGTGCCCGACCGCTTTGCCAATGGAGATTACCGTAATGATGTGGTGGAAAGCATGAAAGAAAACAAAATTGACAGAACTTTTCCTGGTGGAAGACATGGTGGCGATATACGTGGCATTATCAATCACCTGGATTATATAAAAGATTTTGGCTTCACTGCCATTTGGCCCACACCGATGCTGGAAAATGATATGCCTGCTTATTCTTATCATGGTTATGCCATTACCAACCACTACAAGGTGGATCCACGGTATGGAACCCTTGATGATTACAAAGAACTGTCGGTTAAGATGCGTCAAAGGGGGATGAAATTAATTTTTGATGAGGTGCTGAATCATACTGGCAGCAATTTCTGGTGGATGCATGATTTGCCGTTTAAAGACTGGTTGAATTACCCAGACAAGTATATGGTCACCAATCATCTCCGTACAGTGAACCAGGATATATATGCTTCTGACTATGATAGAAATTTATGGAGCAAGGGCTGGTTTGATAAGACCATGCCCGACTTGAACGGGCAAAATCCTTTTTTGGCGAATTATCTCATTCAAAACACTATCTGGTGGATTGAAACATTACAGTTGGGCGGCGTAAGGCAGGATACTTATGGCTACAGCGATAAAACCTTTTTAAAAAACTGGAGCTGTACCATCATGAATGAATACCCCAATTTTAGCATCGTGGGTGAAGAGTGGAGCACGAATCCATTAATTGCTTCTTACTGGCAAAAAGGAAAGAAAAATCATGATGGTTATACAGGATGCCTGAATACAGTGATGGATTTCCCCCTGCAGGCTGCATTGGTACAATCCTTAAATGGAGAGGAAGGCGAATCTTACAATGCGCCATTTACAAAATTGTATGAAGCATTGGCTAATGATTTTGTTTACCCCGATCCCAATCAAATCTTATTGATAGGTGATAACCATGACATGGATCGCTTGTTCATGCAGTTGAAGCAGGATGTGGCTTTAGCCAAAATGGCTATAACGTATTTATTAACCATCCGTGGCATACCACAAATATACTATGGCACTGAAATTTTGATGGACAATACACCGCATCATAAAAACGATGGCTTGATACGTTCTGATTTTCCGGGCGGATGGAAGGATGATAAAATAAATGCATTTGCAGGAGAAGGATTGAATGCAGATCAACTATCTGTACAGGCTTATTTAAAACAGTTATTAAACTGGCGAAAGACAAATTCGGTTATTGCCAATGGCCAAACATTGCACTTTGCACCGTTTGATGGTGTGTATGTTTATTTCCGCTATAGCAGGGACAAAACGATTATGGTGGTGATGAATAAAAACGATAAAGAGGTTTCGGTTGATGCAAAACGTTTTGCTGAGATATTAAAAGGCAAGACCCATGCTCTGAATATAATATCCAATGAACAAGTTGATATCAAATCGGGGATTTATGTTAACCCAAAATCTGCTACTGTATTTGATGTAAACTAAACTTATTTAGATACTCTGCTGCATTGAGCAATTGTACTGGGCAAAACCTATAGTCAACGCCCCAATGCAAGCACATTGGCATGCACACAAAACCCACAGCAATGAAGCCAACCTGCCAAAGAGTTTACCTTCTTGCTCGGCTTGGGTAACAGTCTTTAGGTTGACACAGTTCAAATACAACACGCTACTAACGGACAAAGAAAGGGCGAACGTACAACAGGGGGGTGCCAAAATACGGGCGGACGGAAGTTATCATCGGCTTTTTGTAATTATATTGTGCTTCATATCGGGCTGGATATTATCTATTTAGCTTTTGTTTGTTATATTCATCTTCAGTTTTTCAAACATCACCGGTATTGGGCGGACGGACTAATAATTCCCGTACATCGGCAAGCCCTGTACGTTAACAGTCATTGCAGAGCGACACCCAAACCTTCAATGAGATAACAAAACCTCAAAGACAATTTAAATAATGAAAAATTTCTCACAAATGCAAGTTTTTACTTTTCTGACAATACTGCTTTTGGGGACGGCCTGCAATGGACAAGATAAAAAAGATTTGCCAAAAGAAAAGGAAGATTCAAAACTAATAAATAACATAGGAAATGGAATTGTTCAACGTTTTCTAAAGGACAAATCGGGTAACCTTTGGTTGGGAACAACAGATAATGGACTTTATAAGTATGACGGAAAATCGTTTAACCAGTTTACAATAAACGATGGGCTGGATTGTAATAAAATTTATTGCATTTTGGAAGATAAAGATGGTAAAATTTGGGTGGGTACTGAAATGGGACTTTGTCTTTACGATGGTAAGGCATTTTCTAAAATCCAGATTCCTTTACCAAAAAATATGCCTCCTAATAAGAACCCCTACTATCAAACCCATTGGGTATACAATATGTTACAGGCAAAAAACGGAAAACTATGGTTTGTAACGATTGATGGTGTCTATATTTACGATGGCAAATCTTTTACACATTTTCCAATGAATGAAGCCGCAAATGGCTTTTTAACCAGTAATGACAGGGTGGAACGCATTTTAGAAGATAATGCAGGTAATATTTGGTTTGGTGGAAGAACCAATGAAGGTGTGTTTCGTTACGATGGAAAATCTATAACCAACCTCAAACCAATGGATTTGTTTCAAAATGGACCAAAGCCAAAAGCTCATAATTGGGGGTGGCCTCAACTGCAAGACAAAAACGGAAATATTTGGTTCAGTAATTGGGGTGGAGCTTATCGGTATGATGGAAATACATTTACAAGTTTTACAACAAAAGATGGTTTGCCAGGCGAAGTCACCCGAATTATAGAAGACAAAAAGGGAAATCTTTGGTTTGGTTCCAGTGATGGTCTTAGACGTTACGATGGTAAAACTTTCACCTATTTTAAAGATGGTCTAATCAATCCCTGGATTTGGGAAATTTTGGAGGATAAAAACGGAAATCTTTGGGTGGGGACCAGAGAATCTGGTCTCTACTTTTTTGATGGAAAAATATTTATTAGTTTTTCAGAATATAAAAAATAGCCACCAACGAAGCAACAATCAAAATTTGTAACAATAAATAAAAGCAACGAACTGCTAACACACCATTTCCATTCCCCCATCCCATTTTTCACTCCTCCTTTTTAGCCTCCGGTATATCAACCAGTTTCTGAAACTGGTAGTAAGCGAGTAATATGTATTGATTAAAATCAATTTCGTTGCTGTTCCGCACAAACTCATATTCCGGCCGGTACCATACCAGGAAGCTGTCGAGGTATGGGCTGCGCAGACCGGTTACCCGTTTCACATATACTTTGCTGAACCGGTAATCAATATATTTTTCCTGTTCCTGAATTTCCAGCCGCTCCTGGAAAGCCTTTAACCGTTTATTACGCCGGAACCGGAAGATATTAATCAGCTCATTCACATCTGCCCCAACGCCACCACCCGGTGTTACGGAAGTGGATAAGCCCGGTTTCTGGTAATTGAAAATATCGGCATAGGCCTGCCTGTTTTCAATAGAATCCTGTTTGTGGGTTTTGGCAAATACCACCACTTCATTCAATACCTGGTATTTGCCCTTAACGGTTACGTGTATACTAATGTTGAACCTGGTGGGGTCGGGAATTGTTTTTACAGCAAATTGCTGCGTGGGTTTTTTGTTATAATAAAAAGTGAGGGAATCTTTTTCATCCACTAAAATGGAATACCGGCCCAGGCTGTCGGTAATGGCAAACATGCCTCCACTGCTGACCACCCGTACATTTTCCACATAATTGATCTTGCTGACGTCGAGTACGGTTCCGCTTACAGTAATTTGCGCATCGGCAATATGGGCAAACAGGAAAAAAGAAAAAGTAAAAATATATCTCAGGAGATGCAGCATGGTTAAGGCTGTAATATTAAATAACAAATGCGTATCCTTACCACGCTTTAACGTCAATTTTGCTTTTGGATGGCGGCTTCAATCAGTTTCGGGAAATACTGATGCTCCAGTTGATGGATCTTTTTTGCCAGGGTTTCTGCTGTATCCGTTGCCAGCACTTCGCAGGTAGCCTGGAAAATTACTTCTCCATGGTCGTATATTTCATCCACAAAATGTATGCTGATGCCGCTCTCCTTTTCCTTATTGGCAATAACGGCTTCGTGTACATGATGCCCGTACATGCCTTTGCCGCCGTATTTTGGTAACAGGGCCGGATGTATATTGACAATCTTTTTGGGGTATTGCTTAACCAGGTACCCGGGCAGCTTCCATAAAAAGCCGGCCAGTACGATAAACCCGATGCCCTTTTCTTCCAGCGCTGCTAACAAACCACCTTGATCCCGAAACTGCTCCCGGTTAACCAGCAAGGGAGGAATATTATTTGCTGCTGCAATTTGTAATACACCCGCTTCGGGGTTATTACAAACCAATAAGCTTACAGTTGCGTTTTTGCCTCCGTTTGTATTAAAATATTCTATAATGTTTTTAGCGTTACTGCCGGCACCGCTGGCAAAAATGGCTATGTTTACCGGTTGTTTTAGAGCAACTTGTTTTTTACCGCCGCTGAATTTTGACATGATCCTGGCGATATATTTCCTGAAAAACCCGAATTGCCCAAGCGGAATGCTTATCAATAACACACAGAATGGCCATAACAGGGTAATTAAAACGATATATAAGACCACCCAAACGGCCCCCTTTTCCAGGTTTGTAAGCAATAATATTTTACGGCCCGCCCAACCACAGAGGCTGCCCCCGGTGGCAAATGTGATTAAAATAAGCACCAGGTTCAGCAGGTTAACCTTCCAACGCTCCTGTAATTTTTTTAACATGCTGCAAAAATGCATCAAAACATTGTTATACCGGCAGGCGAAACATACTAATATTTCTGTGTTGGCAATACCTTACAAAGGCATGACAATATTATTATTTATGCATATACAAATCGCTGTAACACAAGCCAGATAAGGAAAAAAAAAATTAACAAATGTTGGTAATTTGTCAGTATCGTACCTTATTTTTGCAGCAAACCAGGTTATTCTCCACATTAGCCCCGATAACTGTATGAGTCGCTATAGAAAAAATTTTAACAAAGCTATTGCTTGTATTCTTTTCTTTTTATCAATTTCTTTTTCAAATGCTCTGTTGGCCGCTGATGGCGAAGCGCTTTTTAAAGCGAATTGCGCCAACTGCCATAAACCCGATGCGGATTATACCGGTCCGGCACTGAAGGGATGGAAAGACAGGATACCAAGCCCCGACTGGATATATAAATGGGTTGCCAACCCGGCGGCCCAGAATGACCCCTACGCTACAGCGTTAAAAAATAAATGGAAACCCATCATCATGTCTGGTTTCTCAAACCTCAAGCAGGAAGAGATTGATGCCATCATGAAATATGTGGATGATTATACGCCCCCGGTAAAAACACCGGATGCAACAGCGGCGGGCGCCCCGGCTCAATCCGATAACTCGTTGCTGTTTGGAATACTAACCCTGGTACTGGCTGTTGTAGCATTTATATTATTACAGGTAAACAGTAACCTGCGCAAATTAACCGATGAAAAAGAAGGGATCTTACGGGGCGAACCGGTTCCTTTTTACCGTAACAAAGCATACCTGATGGCTGGTATCCTGGTACTATTCGCAATTGGCGGATACCTCACCATGAATGCAGCCATTGGCATGGGCCGTATGAAAAACTACCAGCCCGAACAGCCGATTTATTATTCCCATAAAGTGCATGCCGGCGTTAACCAGATCAGTTGCCTGTATTGCCACGGCGGTGCAGAACACAGCAAACAGGCAAGCATTCCTTCTGTAAATGTTTGTATGAACTGCCATATGGCCATCAAAGAATATAAAGGCGATCCAATCATTAAAGAAAACGGCCAGGCAGTAAATGGTACAGCAGAAATTCAAAAACTGTATGCCTATGCGGGATGGAACCCGGCAACCGGCCAGTATAATCCGGATAACAACGGCGACGGCATACCTGATGGCGCCCGGCCGATTGAATGGGTAAAAATCCATAACCTCCCCGACCACGTATATTTCAACCATAGCCAGCATATAAAAGTAGGTAAACAGCAATGCCAAACCTGTCACGGAAACATACAGGAAATGCCCGAAGTGTACCAGTTCTCTGACCTCAGCATGGGATGGTGCGTAAACTGCCACCGCGAAAGCAAAGTGGATTTCTATAATAAGAAAGACAGCAGCGGCAATAAATTCTACAGCATTTACGAAAAATTCCATAACGACATTAAGAACCACAAGCTGGATAGCGTAACCGTTGAAAAAATCGGTGGAACCGAGTGTCAGAAATGCCACTATTAATTAAAACAGCACATCAGCACATTTTAGAACTATAATATTATGAACAAAAAGTACTGGCAGAATTTTGGAGAACTGAATCAGTCTGATGCTTTTAAGCAATCAACAGCGGATGAGTTCAAAGAAGAACTACTCCCCCTGGCCGATATGGATGACAAAGGCCTGCTGGAAGGTAAAACACCCCGCAGGGATTTTCTGAAATACCTGGGCTTTAGCACGGCTGCAGCAGCGCTGGCCGCCAGTTGCGATACACCGGTACGTAAAGCAGTACCGTTCCTGAATAAACCCGATAATGCCATTGCAGGTGTGGCCAACTACTACGCGTCTACGTATGTTAACGGTGGTGATACCATCAGCGTACTGGTTAAACAAAGAGACGGAAGGCCGATCAAGATAGAAGGAAACGAACTCTCTTCCATTACCGGCGGAGGAACAAGTGCACAGGCACAGGCTTCTGTACTTGACCTGTATGATACAACCAGGCTGCGTCACCCATTACAAAGGGATGGTAAAGACTACAAGGAAGTAAGCACATTTGAAGCATTTGATAAGATGGTGGCCGGCGACCTGGCTGGTTTGGGCGGAAAACCGGTTGTATTGCTCACTTCAACCATCCACTCTCCTTCTACATTACAACTGATCAATAATTTCCTGGCAAAATACCCGGGCAGCCGCCATGTACAATATGACGCAGTTAGCTACAGCGGCATGCTGGCAGCCAACGAAGCCTGTTACGGAAAAAGGGCACTGCCCTCATATCACTTTGATAAGGCAAAGACTATTGTGAGCCTGGGCGCCGACTTTTTAGGAACCTGGTTAAGCCCGGTTGAATTCAGCAGGCAGTATGCAGCTAATAAAAAAATAAAGGGAGATAAGCCTTCCATCAGCCGTCATTTTCATTTTGAAAGCATGCTTAGCCTTACCGGCAGTAATGCAGATGACCGCTTTACACACAAGCCTTCAGAAACAGCTGCCATTGCAACAGCGTTACTGGCAAAACTGGGCGGAGCAGTTTCAGGCGCACAGGTTAAAGACCCGGCCCTTGCCAAAGGAATAGATAAAGCAGCAGCAGCACTGATGGCCAGTAAAGGAGAAGCCCTGGTAGTTTGCGGAAGCAACGACAGGAATATCCAGGTAATTGTAAATGCCATCAATGAAGCCATCGGTGCCAACGGAACCACCATTAACTGGGCCCTTACTTCCAATTACAGGAAAGGCAATGATGCCGACCTGGTAAAGCTGGTTGCCGATATGAATGCCGGTGCAGTTGGAGCACTATTTATTTCAGAGTGTAACCCTGCTTATAATTATGCAGACAGCAAATCATTCACCAGCGGCCTTGCTAAAGTGCCGGTAACTGTTTCCTTCAATGGAACCATGGATGAAACTACTGAACTGTGCAAATATGTTATTCCATCTCACCACTGGCTTGAAAGCTGGGGAGATGCTGAACCAAAATCAGGATATTTTTCCCTGCAGCAGCCGTTGATCAGCCCGTTATTTAAAACAAGGGCATTTCAAACATCATTATTAAAATGGAGTGGCGGCGCAATAGCTACAGCACCTGCAGCCGTACAGGATACCACCGGAAAACCGGCAGTAACCGCACCGGTAGTTACAACCGGCACGGCCAATGATTATGAAACCTATTTCAGGAATTACTGGACCAGTAAACTGGGTGGTGCAGAATCATTTGACAAAGCCTTACAGGATGGCGTGGTTGAACCGGCAACGGCTCCCGCTCCGGCAGCTTCTGCTTTTAATGCAGCTGTGCTGGCAGAAGCAACGGCTAAGTTGTCTTCAGTAAAAAGCAGTGCAACCGAACTTGTTATCTACGAAAAAATATCAATAGGAAACGGAAGCCAGGCCAATAACCCTTGGTTACAGGAATTACCTGACCCAATTAGTAAAGTAACCTGGGACAACTATGCCATGATGAGCCCAGAAATGGCTAAGTCACTGTTTGGCATAGACGTATTTAATAACCAGCGACAGGCAGATGCTTATGAAGTAACGCCGGAAAAACCGGTTGTTAAAATAACCGTTAACGGCCGCACCGTAGAACTGGCCGCGTTAATATTACCGGGGTTGGATGCCTCAACCATTGCCGTAGCCGTTGGTTACGGTAGGGGAAGCAGCCACAAAGATTCAAAAGAACGCATTGGCCGTTCGGCTACCGGTGCCGGCAGGAATGTTTACCCGCTGGTTACTTTTGATGGAGTTTCCATGTCTTATAATACAACGGCCAGTTTTGAAAAATCTGCTGAAGTGTATCCACTGGCTCAAACCCAGGTACACGGATCATCAGAGAACAGGCCGGTGATTTACGAAACAACCCTGGCCGGTTTTATTGCCAATCCAAAAGAAGTATTACATGAAGCCACACACGAACGTTCTGTGTTATTGGCTGAAGGCAAAACCGATTTTGTAAAAGACGGCACCATCTACCCCGATTATGAAAAGCCGGGTGTTAAATGGGGCATGAGCATTGACCTGAATACCTGTACCGGTTGCAGCGCCTGCGTGGTAGCCTGTACAGCCGAAAATAATGTAAGCGTAGTTGGAAAGATACAGGTGCAGCGTGCACACGAAATGCACTGGCTGCGTATAGACAGGTATTTTACCGGCGATAAGAAAAACCCGGATGTGGTTTTCCAGCCGATGTTATGCCAGCATTGCGATAACGCACCATGCGAAAACGTTTGCCCGGTGGTTGCTACCAACCACAGTTCAGAAGGGTTAAACCAGATGGCCTATAACAGGTGTATCGGAACCAGGTATTGCGCCAACAACTGCCCGTATAAAGTACGCCGTTTCAACTGGCTGGATTATACAGGGGCGGATAGTTTCAGCGATAACCAGAACCCGCTGATCGGTATTGATATGGATGAGTCAGTATTGCAGATGAACGAAGACCTTACCAGGATGGTGCTTAACCCGGATGTTACGGTTCGCTCACGCGGTGTGATGGAAAAATGTTCTTTCTGTGTGCAGCGTTTGCAGGAAAGCAAGCTGGAAGCCAAGAAGCAGCAGGATCCTTCACTGGTGCGCAATGTAAAAACAGCCTGTATGCAGGCATGTCCAACCAGCGCCATCAGCTTCGGTAATGTGAATGACAAGGAGAGCGATGTGTATAAGATAAGGAATGTGGAACAGGTTAACCGAAACTTCTATGTGCTGGAACAACTGCACGTATTGCCTAACGTTAGTTACCTGGCAAAAGTAAGGAACACCGACAGGCACCTGGGTGCGGAAGAAGGCCATGCGCCTGCCAAACATGCGGAAAAAACGCATTCGTAATTAAAAAAGCAAACAGGCCCTTTGGTATACCTGATAAAGGGCTTAGAAAAATAAAAACAGGCTAACGGCAAACGGCTAATAGCGAAAAGTTAAAAAGATATGTCATTACTCAAATACGAATCACAACAAAGGGAACCGCTGGTTGATGGTAACAAGGATTATCACCAGGTAACGGAAGATATCATTGGCCCTATTGAGATGAAGCCCAGCAGGCTCTGGTACATCGGGTTTTACATCAGTGTGGCCCTGCTGCTCTTTGGTGTATACAGTGTTTACCGCGAGGTTACTTACGGTATCGGCCAGTGGAACCTGAATAAAACGATCGGTTGGGGATGGGATATCACCAACTTCGTTTGGTGGGTTGGTATCGGTCACGCAGGAACGCTGATTTCTGCCATCCTCTTGCTGTTCCGCCAGGGATGGAGAACAGGCGTTAACCGTGCTGCAGAAGCGATGACCATTTTTGCGGTAATGTGTGCCGGCCAGTTCCCGATCTGGCATATGGGCCGTGTATGGATGGCTTTCTTCGTATTGCCTTATCCTAACAGCCGTGGTCCTTTATGGGTTAACTTCAACTCACCGCTGCTTTGGGACGTATTTGCGATATCAACTTATTTCACCGTTTCATTGCTGTTCTGGTATTCAGGGTTGTTACCCGACCTGGCAACAGTACGCGACAGGGCTAAAACAAAACTCAGGAAATTATTATACGGTATAGCGGCATTTGGCTGGACGGGCAGTACCAAACACTGGCAGCGCCATGAAAGCTTATCGCTGGTGCTGGCCGGTTTAAGTACACCGCTGGTATTGTCTGTACACACAATCGTATCTTTCGACTTTGCCACTTCTATCGTTCCGGGATGGCATACTACCATCTTCCCGCCTTACTTTGTTGCGGGTGCGATATTTTCAGGATTTGCCATGGTGCAAACACTACTCATTGTAGTTAGGAAAGTGATGAACCTGCAGGACTATATCACCCTCGGCCATATTGAAGCCATGAATAAGGTGATTGTACTTACCGGAAGTATTGTAGGTTGTGCATATCTAACCGAATTATTCATTGCCTGGTACGGACAAAATCCATACGAATGGTGGGCATTCAGCGAAAACAGGGCCAACCTGTGGAGCCCGTACGGATGGAGTTATTACCTGATGATGTTCTGTAACGTGGTATCGCCCCAGTTGTTCTGGAGCCGTAAACTGAGGAGGAACATCGCAGTAACATTCTTCATGAGCATCATCGTAAACATAGGTATGTGGTATGAGCGCTTTGTGATCATCGTTACTTCTGTTTACAGGGATTTCCTTCCTTCAAGCTGGAGTACTTATTACAGCCCCAGTATTTATGAGATCGGGTTTTACCTGGGTACATTCGGGTTGTTCTTTACCTGCTTCTTCCTGTTTGCCAAATACTTCCCGGTTATTGCCGTGGCGGAAATCAAATCAATCCTGAAAACAAGCGGCGAAAACTATAAAGTGAAAATGACGGATATAGAGAAGGCAGATACGGAGAAGTTCTATCATGAAGAAGTAGAGCATGCGCATTAATAGTAAAAGCTATTAGCAATTAGCCATTAGTTGGCTGGTTGATTGTTTTAAAGTTGAAAAAGTTTATTAGTAACATATGCTGACAGCTAACAACTGTGAGCTAAAAGCTTAAATTATGGCTGGAGGAATTAAAAAATTTGTTGTAGGGGCATTTGATGATGAAAAAGTGCTGTTCCCTGCAGTAAAAAATGTACGCAAGGCTGGCTACAAGATACACGATGTGTATACGCCTTTTCCTATTCATGGCCTTGACCATGCGATGGGAATCAGGGAAACAAGCCTTCACACAGCGGGGTTCATTTATGCCATTACCGGAACCACCACGGCGCTCACTTTCATGAGCTGGGTGTTTACCAAAGACTGGCCGCTGAATATTGGTGGTAAGCCTCATTTTGCATTGCCGGCATGGATCCCCATCACGTTTGAGCTTACGGTATTGTTTTCTGCAGTGGGCATGGTGCTTACTTTCTGCTACCTCTGCCAGTTATCACCATTTGTAAAAAAACATCATTTTCATCCCCGTGCAACCGACGACCTGTTTATCATGGCCATAGAATGCACAGATAAAACAGACGACGGAGAAGTACAACGTTTCCTGCAAAATTCCGGAGCCAAAGAAATTAATGTACAGCATGCAGAAACAGGCTGGTGGCTGGGCAGGTACGACCGGGAACAAAAACTGTACAGGGACGAAAAAGGATATTAATTGATCATTGATAATCGATAATAGATAAATGAAACGACTTACTTATATAACTGCATTACTGCTCACGGCAATCATAGCCATCACCAGTTGCAACGACAAACGCAAGCCGGGTAAAGTATATATGCCTGATATGGCATACAGCCGTGCATTTGAATCTTACGCAGAAAGGGATTCAACCGTTTTTACAACTGACAAGGGCAAGAAAGGCGGCAACATGATCTATTTTGATAATATGCCTGTTGCCGGTACCATCAAAAGGGGCGAATTGTTTCCATATACACTGCCAAACGACAGCAACGGGTACAGGATGAGCGCCATGGTTAAAAACCCGATTGACTCACTGGGCAAAAGCGAAATGGCTGAAGCCGGACGCCTGTTCAATATCTATTGCGGTATCTGCCACGGCGAAAAAGGGACAGCAAACGGACCGCTGGCAACCGGTGGTAAAATTGGCGGTGTTGCCAACCTCACGCTGGACCTATATGTGAAAATGGCTGACGGCACCATGTTTCATTCCATTACTTATGGAAAGAACCTGATGGGCAGCTATGCATCACAGTTAGACAGGAAGCAGCGTTGGATGCTGGTTAAGTATATACGTTCGCTGCAGCCGAAAACAGTAACAGCTGCTCCGGCAGCCACAACTGCAACGGTAACAGACACTGCTGCTGTAAAGAAAGGATAATAAAAAAGGTATCACACAAAATATAGTTTAGATGAATAATCATTTTGAATTACCGGGCAGTTTCAAGAAATGGACATTGGGGTTGATAGTAGCCGGTGTACTCGCCTTATTATACGGCTTTATCATGCTGCATCCGTTTGCACACGGCGGCCATGGAGAAAATACGTCGAGCACCCGTTTCTGGGCTGTGCTGTTACAAAACAGCGTATACTGGCTGTTAACCGTAAACGCTTCCATGTTTTTCCTGTGTGTTACTACCATGGCGATGGGCGGATGGCAGGTTGCCCTGCGCCGCGTTCCGGAAGCTATTTCCAGCGTGCTGCCAATATTAGGACTCATCACATTCATCATATTGATGGCCATTGTCTGGGGCGGCCGCACTGATATTTATCACTGGCTGGACCCACACCTGTATGATAAAGCCTCACCGGATTACGACAAGATACTGGATGGCAAGAAAGGGTTTCTGAATCCCATGTTCTTCACCATCGTTTCTGCCGTTACCATCCTTGGCTGGTGGTTGCTGGGCAAAAAAATGAGGAGCCTTAGCCTGGAGTCTGATAAAAAAGGCCCGATGGATTATGAAACCGGTAAAAAATGGATTTGGGACAACACCGTTTGGGCTTCCCTGTTTACTGTTTTCTTCGGATTAACCGTTGCATCTACCACACCCTGGTTATGGATCATGAGCATTGATGCACATTGGTACAGCACTATGTTCAGCTGGTACACATTTGCCAGCACGTTTGTTTCGGGTATCTCCCTGATGGCCATTTTCATCATCTATCTTAAGAACAGGGGCCAGCTGGAATATGTAACCGAAGAACACCTGCATGATGTGGGTAAATTCATGTTCGCCTTTTCTGTATTCTGGACATACACCTGGTTTTCACAGTATATGCTTATATGGTACAGTAACCAGCCGGAAGAAACAAAATATTTTATTGAAAGGATTGGTACGGCAACCAAAGCAGGCCCGTACAAAGGCATATTTTTCTTTAACCTGATCGTGAATTTCCTTTGCCCGCTGCTTATTTTGATGAAAAAGAGCACCAAAAGGAGCTGGACACTGGTTACATTCATGGCGGTACTGATCATTTTCGGTCACTGGATAGATTTTTACCAGATGGTGATGCCCGGCACCCTGCACAACCATGCAGAAATGATGCCATTTGAGTTTGGTATTTCGGCATTGTTTATCGGGCTTATCATGTGGGGCGTTGGCAGGTATTTTACCAAAAATCCTTTATTGGCAAAAAACCACCCATTCCTGAAAGAAAGTATTATTCACCATACCTGATCTTTCAACAAAAGCATCTTTTGCTGATGTTGACGATTAACTTGTGGTGTGAAATGAAAATAACCAAGTACAAATAGCTAACAGCTTAAAGCCTTACCTGTAAAAAATATAGAAGGCTTATGGCAACAAACTTAATACGATGAAGGATTTATTTCTGATTGCGATTGTTATCATGATTTTCCTGGTGATCTTCCAGATTGCCAAAGCCAGTGAATATGTAAGTGTGCTTAAAGGAGAAGAAAAAACCCGCAAACAAAATAACAGGATCAATGGGTTTATGCTGATTTCATTTTTGGTACTGGGCCTCATCGGCGCCTGGTATTGCAATGAACTATACTTTGGGAAAACACTGTTTCCCCAAGGCTCTGCTTCCCTGGAAGGACAGAAGATAGACCAGATGCTGTATATCACTATCGCAGTAACCGGTGTTGTATTTGTAATCACCCAGGTACTGCTTTTCTGGTTTGCCTACAAATACCAGGAAAAAGAAGGTAAAAAAGCATTTTTCTTTCCGCATAATAATAAACTTGAGTTATTATGGACAACGGTACCAGCTATTTTTCTTACTGTTTTGGTTGTATTCGGATTAAAATACTGGTTTAAGATTACCAGTGAAGCGCCTAAAGACGCTATTGTAGTTGAAATAACCGGACACCAGTTTGCCTGGGATATGCGTTATCCCGGTAAAGACGGTGTGTTGGGCAAGAAGCATTATAAATTATACAACAGTCCACTTGGCAATACCCTGGGTGTTGATTTTGAAGACCCTGAAAGCTGGGATGACCTGCATACCAGTGAAATGCACCTGCCGGTTGGAAAGCCGGTGAAACTGGTTATTCATGCGCAGGACGTAATTCATGACGTAGGCCTTTCCCACTTCCGCATGAAAATGGATGCGGTTCCGGGCATACCAACAACCATGTGGTTTACCCCAATATATACCACGGAAGAAATGAGAGCAAAGACCGGCAATCCCAACTTTTCCTATGAAATAAGCTGCGACCAGATGTGCGGTAAAGGGCATTTTTCTATGAGGGGTATCATTATCGTTGAAAAAGAAGAGGACTATAAGAAGTGGCTGGCATCTCAAACTCCGGAATACTTCACATTATATCCGGATAAAAACCCGAAAAAAGAATTACCGGCAACAGACACAAGCGCTGCTGCAAAACCACTGGCAGCAGTAATGCCGCAAACAAAATAACTTAAAAGGTTTTTTATAAATATTATACGACTATGAGCAGTGCAGTAACACTACAGGATGCAACAGGACATATGGCACATGATGCACACCACGAGCATCACCACCACGAAACATTCATTACCAAGTATGTTTTCAGCCAGGACCATAAGACCATTGCAAAGCAATTCCTGATAACCGGAATCATCTGGGCAATTATCGGCGGATTGTTCTCTGTTATTTTCCGTTTACAGCTGGGATATCCCGACCAGACCTTCCCATTCCTGGAAGATTTCCTGGGCCATTGGGCAAAAGGCGGTAAACTTAACCCTGAGTTTTATTATGCATTGGTTACCATGCACGGAACCGTTCTCGTATTCTTTGTACTAACGGCAGGGCTTAGCGGAACGTTTGCAAACTTCCTTATTCCGCTGCAGGTTGGCGCCAGGGATATGGCTTCGCCCATGCTGAACATGCTTAGTTACTGGTTCTTCTTCCTGGCTTCCATTATCATGGTTGCTTCCTTATTTGTACAAACAGGCCCGGCCAGCGGCGGATGGACCGTTTACCCGCCATTGAGCGCTTTGGGTGATGCATCCATGGGAAGTAAGATTGGTATGGACCTGTGGCTTGTCGGTATGGCGATGTTTATTGTTTCGTCTTTATTAGGCGGCCTTAACTATATTACCACGATACTTAACATGCGTACAAAAGGAATGAGCATGACCCGTATGCCGCTCACCATTTGGGCGCTTTTCTTCACTGCCATCCTGGGTGTATTGTCATTCCCGGTTTTATTATCAGGAGCCATATTATTGTTGTTCGACAGGAACCTGGGAACCAGTTTCTATCTAAGCGATATCGTAGTAGCAGGAAAAATATTACCGAATGAAGGCGGAAGCGCTATCCTGTTCCAGCACCTTTTCTGGTTCCTTGGCCACCCGGAAGTATATATCATTCTATTGCCGGCCATGGGAATGTCATCTGAAATATTATCTGTAAACAGCCGCAAACCAATATTCGGTTATATGGCCATGGTTGGTTCCATGTTTGCCATCGCTATCCTGGCTTTCCTGGTTTGGGCGCACCATATGTTCGTTACGGGTCTTAACCCTTTCCTGGGTTCCGTATTCGTATTGCTCACCTTATTGATTGCGGTGCCCTCTGCCATCAAAGTGTTTAACTGGCTAACAACTTTATGGAGGGGCAATATCCGGTTCACTCCGGCGATGCTTTTTGCCATCGGTTTTGTGAGCCTGTTCATCAGCGGAGGCCTTACCGGTATATTCCTGGGTAACTCTGCACTGGATATACACCTGCACGACACGTACTTTGTAATTGCGCATTTCCATATTGTAATGGGTGTGGCTTCTTTCTTCGGCATGTTTGCCGGCGTATATCACTGGTTCCCCAAAATGTATGGCCGCTACCTGAATAACACACTGGCCTATATCCATTTTTGGGTAACCATCATTGGCGCATACCTTATTTTCTGGCCCATGCACTATGAAGGGTTAGCGGGTATGCCTCGCCGTTATTATGATTTTTCCAACTGGGAATCCTTTAAGATGTTCGGCGGACTGAATGAATTCATCAGCCTGGTATCCATGATCGTTTTTGCGGCCCAGTTACTGTTCGTATTCAATTTTTTCCATAGCATCTGGAAAGGCAGGAAAGTGAGAGACCTTAATCCCTGGGGTTCCAATACACTGGAGTGGACAACACCACTAAAACCGGGACACGGAAACTGGCCGGGTGAGATTCCTGAAGTACACCGCTGGCCGTATGACTATGGAAAAGACGGAAGGGATTTCATTCCACAGACCGAACCGGTTGGAAAGGATGAAAGCACAGGGCACTAAACAGAAAGCTAACAAATGTTAGTTTTCGGGCAAAGATTGTAAATATTAAATAAGGCCCCGGTTACCACACAGGAAGCGGGGTGCAATATGCAGGAGAACAAAACCATACCCAAATCAACATCGTTTGTTTTGGCCAGTAAAGTGAAAGATTATTTTCAACTGATCAAATTCACTTTGAGTTTTACGGTTGTGTTCAGTACAGTGGTAAGTTTTTTAATAGCGCCTTACACACAGTATTATTCCAGGAGTACGCTATTATCAGTTCTTTTACTTTTTGTTGCAGGCATGCTCATAACAGGATCTGCCAACAGCATCAACCAGGTGCTTGAAAAACATACCGATGCCATCATGAAGCGCACGGCCTCCAGGCCCGTGGCCAGCGGCAGGATGAGTGAAACCGAAGCATATGTTTTCGCTTTCATTACAGGGGCCATCGGTGTTGCCATGATGTGGTATTTTTTCAATTTTCAAAGCGCCATGGTGGGACTGTTCAGTTTATTCCTGTACGGGTTCATTTATACGCCGCTGAAGAAAATAAACAGTATTGCCGTGCTGGTTGGGGCTGTTCCGGGTGCGCTTCCATGCCTGATTGGCTGGGTGGCGGCTACCGACCAGTTCAGTATTGGCGGCTGGATATTATTCGGTATCCAGTTTATCTGGCAGTTCCCGCATTTTTGGGCCATCGCCTGGCTGGCACACCAGGATTACAGCAAGGCGGGATTTAAATTACTGCCTGCAGATAAAGGGCCAACTAAATTCACTGCTGTACAGTCAATCATGTACAGCATCATGATGTTACCGGTGGGGATTCTGCCGTATGCATTTGATATCAGCGGATTTATAAGCATGCTGATCGTGCTGTTTTGCAACCTGTGGATGGTATATGTGAGTGTGATGTTGTATGTGAAAATGGATGCTTACAGCGCCCGAAAAGTAATGTTCAGTTCTTACTTTTACCTGATGATCGTGTTTTTAAGCCTGTATGCCGATAAGGTAAAAGTGTAAATAATTTAATTGATAAGGTATTTATCATAAACTAAACGCCCTGTTAGGGCAGTGGAATGAGTACAGTGCTGATGGAACAAAGAAACAAGATACATCCACATAAGTTTACCCTGTGGGTAGGTATAGGAAGTATGCTGATGATGTTTGCCGGGCTTACAAGCGCTTATATTGTAAAACGGAACCAGGCAAACTGGGTAAGTTTTCAACTGCCGGCAGCATTCTGGTACAGTACGGCAGCAATCATAATAAGCAGTATCTGTATTCACCTGGCAGGTAAGGCATTCAGGGAACGGGAGATGAGCAGGTACAGGATACTGGTAGCTGTAACGCTTGGCCTGGGGGTGGTTTTTGTACTATTGCAACTGGTGGGTTTCAGGCAATTGTGGAACAGCGGGGTTACTTTTACAGGGAATGTTTCTTATTCGTTCCTCTATGTAATTGTTGGCATACATGCTGTGCACGTGTTGGGAGGAATTGTTGCATTGATTGTCCTGTCACTAAAGGCATTCAGTACCAAAATAAGGAATTACAGTACGGTTCCGGTAGAACTGATGAGCACCTACTGGCATTTTGTTGATTTGCTTTGGATTTACCTGCTGGTGTTTTTATTGATGATCAGGTAGTGGATGCAGGATACAAGATGCAGGATTAGAATAATGAAGTTTATAATATACAGTTCATAAATTAGATATCAGAATTTAACAATTATGTCAACAACAGCAATACCAGCAGGAACCAAATGGTGGAGTGGCGGTAAAAGCCCGTTCAACGCCAGTTATGGTAAAGTGATGATGTGGTACTTTTTGATGAGTGATGCGTTCACTTTCGGAGCATTCCTCATCAGCTATGGAACCATCCGCTTCAGCGTAAACCATTGGGCCGATCCTAACCACGTATTTAATGCATTTCCTTTTGCGGGCCATGCCAACCTTCCGCTGGCTTTTGTGAGCCTGATGACGTTCATCCTCATCTTCAGTTCGGTTACCATGGTATTGGCCGTACATGAAGGGCATAAGATGAACCGCAAGGGCGTAGAGAAATATATGATACTTACCATATTGGGCGGAATAGCATTTCTTAGCTGCCAGGCATGGGAATGGACACACCTTATCACGGGCGATCACGCAGTATTGGTTAATGGCCAGATTGAACATTGGGGTACTACAGTAACCAAAAACCCATGGGGACCCGAAGTGATGCATAACGGCCAACTGGTTGCTACGCCCGGCCCTATTGCATTCGGCGGTTATTTCTTCGGTATAACAGGTTTCCACGGATTCCACGTGTTCAGCGGTGTGGTGATCAATATTGTGATGTACATCAAAACAAAACTGGGCCACTTTGATGAACGCGGGCATTATGAAATGATTGAAAAAGCAGGGCTTTACTGGCACTTTGTAGACCTGGTTTGGGTATTCGTATTCCTTTGCTTCTACCTGATATAACAAACTGAAAATTTTTATAAAAAACGAGTATTTTTCTTATGAGTCAACATACTATTTCACCGGAAATCACTTTTGCTCCTGAACACCCGTCAGGCACCAAAAAAATCTGGAAAACATTCTGGATACTGTCTATCATTACCATCATTGAACTGGTGATAGGGCTGGCCATCTATAACATTCATAAAGGCGAACATCCCAGCGAATCACTGGTGTTGTTCTTCAAAGGAATGGTATGTATCCTCACCCTGGCAAAAGCGTACTACATTGTATCCATTTTCATGCACCTCGGTGATGAAGTTCGGAATTTCATCATGACCATTATTGTTCCGCTGTGCCTGTTCATCTGGTTCATCGTTGCGTTCTTATGGGACGGGGACAGTTGGAAAAACCTGAGGAATACCGATGCCGGATCAAGGCCTGCAACAGAACAGGCAGCACCGGCCGCTATTGAAAAAGGGGCAAAACCATAGCAGTTGCTTTACCAAAAAATAACTTGAACCATCGTTTCAGCATCAGCAGGAACGATGGTTTTTTTTGCAGATAAGCTCATCTAAATATCCCGCTTTAGCGTAATTGTACGAACTTGCACGCTCAAAACAAACCATCGGATACCGTGAACAGGAAAGCGATACTCTCATTAATGCTGGCGATCTTGTTGCCACTTGCCGGCTACTGGATTGTAAAATATTACAGCAAAGATGCAGTGATCCTGCCGAGGCATTATTTTTATGACAGTGTAGCCGTTACAGAAAAGAACGGGAAGATAAGCAACGACACTATCTGGCACCAGGTAAAAAATATCTCATTCACCAACCAGCTTGGCAAAAAAGTATCCCTTGATGATGCCAGGGGCAAGATCATCGTACTTGATTTTTTCTTCAGCCATTGCCCAAGCATTTGTCCCGGTTTAGCCAGGAACATGAAAAAAATGCAGGATTCGTTCATTAAGAATGACAGCATCGTGCAGTTTATATCTATAAGTGTTGACCCGGAACGCGACAGTGTTGAAAGGCTGCGGTGGTTTGCCGACCGCTTTAACGCAAACCATGATAACTGGTGGTTTGTAAGTGGCGATAAAAAAGAGATTTATGATTTTGCCTTCCAGGAAATAAAGGCAAGCATAGCAGACAGCAATGTGGATACAGCATTCATTCATACCGAAAATTTTTTCCTGCTCGACAGCAACCGCGTGGTAAGGGGATGGTATAACGGTTTCGACACGGTGAAACTTGCCCAGCTGGCCAGGGACATACCTACTTTGTTGCTTGAAAAGAATAAGAAATCGCCATCCGTACTGCGCGGGTTCATACCTTACCTGCCGGTAATATTCATCGGTATCGGAATAGTGATCATTGTAATGTCTATGTTGGACAGGTTCAAGAAAAAACAAAACCCGAAAGTATAATATGTTAACGCCCGTTTTAAAGAAAGATGACCGTAAGGCAAGGATAATCATATTTACCGTATCGGTTATTGTATTTGCGGCAGTGGTCGTTTTAAGTAAAGTGAAACTGGATATTGAGCTGCCTTTCAATGTACATATTTTTGCAGCGGCCAATGCAGTAATCAATACACTGGTTACCATTTGCCTGCTAGCCGGACTGGTTGCCATAAAGAAAAAAAACTATGCAGGCCATAAAAGCATCATGATAGCGGCCATCGTGTTATCGGTGTTGTTCCTGCTCAGTTATATCGCACACCATTTGCTGGCCGGAGAAACAAAGTTCGGCGACCTGAACCATAACGGGTTACTGGAAGAAACAGAAAGGGAGGAAGCCGGCAGCATACGGTTGGTATACTATTTCTTACTGCTCACGCATATACCGTTAGCTGCCATCATACTACCGTTTATCTTATTTACCGCTTACCGGGCGCTTACCGGCGAATATGACAAACACCGGAAACTTACCAGGTATACGTGGCCGTTATGGCTATATGTGGCAATCAGCGGTGTTGTAATATACTGTATGATTTCCCCTTATTACAACTGATAGCTAATTCCGTTTGTAACAGGCAGAAACATAAATCGATTTTCATAAACAGCTAAACACGGAAATATGATAAAAAATATTTTTGACAAACAGGTTTCAGAGGAAATCATCAGCCGCATCAACCGGCTTACGCCAACAACCAGGCCGCAGTGGGGAAAAATGAATGCTGGGCAAATGCTGGCACATTGTAATGTTACCTACAGGTATACGTTTGAACCCGAACAATTTAAACGGCCTAATGCGTTTAAGAAATTCCTGCTGCGCACATTCATAAAAAAGATAGTTACAAGCGAAAAACCCTATCAGAGAAACGGCAGAACGGCCCCCGAGTTTATTATGACTGAATCAAAGAACTTTGAAACCGAAAAAAATAAACTCATCGAAAACATCCGTAAAGCACAGCAATTGGGAAAAGGTTTTTTTGAGGGTAAAGAAAATTTTTCATTCGGGGCCATGACGGCAAAGGAATGGAATACGATGTTTTATAAGCACCTCAACCACCACCTGACCCAATTTGCTGTATAATCTTCCGGTATTATGAAACAGATTGGTTGTTAGCTAACCCTAATCGGGTGTATACAAATTATAAAGCAGGTTCTACCACAATCCTCGTTGAAGTGAGGTGTCTAATTTTTACAGGTATAACGGAATTTACTTCAATGGATTTATCATCTATCTTTTTCTGAAGCGATTCGTCAATGGGTATTTTTGCCTGCAATGTATCGCCAACCAGGTGTACATAGACGCCGAAAGCAGTTAAGTTATACACCCTGGCCTCTATTATAGTTTGTTTTTTAAAATGATGTATCGCCGTAAGGTATTCCGGTATATATGTATGATTATACAGCACGGCGGTAAGCTTATCCGGTTTGTCAAGGTTATCCAGTTTAAAGTAAACAGGTTGATCTGTTTCCTTTTCATCAGGTGGAATTTCATAAAACGAAAGGCTGAGTGGGAAAAACAGGTAGCTTTCTATTTCCTTTATATAATATTTATCATCGGTTATCTTGATATAGCCGAGCAGTTTATTGTTAAACCGGGCCCTGTTGATCAGTAATTCCAGCGCAGTATTGTACAGGTATGTAAGGTTTTCGGCATATTGTATACTGCCATTGGCGCCGGTTTTTTTAATGGTAAACGATACCTGGTCTCCCATGAGGAAACGGTGTGTTTTCTTTCCAGTTTTGGGTTCTCCTGTTGTTATCAGATCAAGGCTTGCCTGGATGGTTTTTTTCCGGTTGTTATCCAGGTATTCTATTACAGCCCTGTTTTTATCATGATGGATGAATGTTATTTTTCCGGTTGCTGTTTTCACTGGTTTGTGTTATCGGGGTAAAGGGATGGCTGAACAGGCAAGATATTACAGGCTTAAATTTGTTGCAGGATCCCAGAATAATTTTTCAAAATCCACCACGGTATCATTTTTAACCGAAACCTTTTCCTTTTTTAATAATTCTTCCATCATGGTAGGGGTTGAAAAGTGGTTTTTACCGGTAAGCATACCGTTTCGGTTCACCACGCGTTGAGCAGGTACGGCCGGTTTGGCGTGATGGGCTGCGTTCATAGCCCAGCCAACCATGCGTGCGCTTAGTTTGGTACCCAGGTAAGCGGCAATGGCACCGTACGTGGTAACCCTTCCTTTGGGAACCTGCCTTACCACATCATAAACATCCTGGAAAAAACTGTATTCTTTAGCACCGGTAACCGGCGCTTTTTTCAACAACCTGTCAGGTTTTTTTAACTGCTTCTTCATGGCAGCGTAAAGATAATAATTTACTGCGTTGCGGCTCGGGAACGGCTTCATAGCTAAATGGGCAATGTTTACAACCGTTTCCGCAGCAGTAGCCTTTTTCCAAATGATACTTTTCGGTCAGTACAATATAGCCTTCCTCATTAAAATAGTAATCTTCCCCTTCTGCCAGGTGATTATTCATCATGTGCGATCATTTCTTTTAATTGTTCATCAAGATCCGGTAACACGGATGGTAATGTGAATTGGAGGTAATGTATCTTTTTGCTTTGTGCAATATCAAGGCTTTCATAATGTGTTTTTATTGTAAGCTCATCCTTCACCGGGAGATTTGCATATACATCATCTGAATCCTCAACAAGTTTGAGCCCATAAAGTTCAATCACTTTTTTAGTAAATGTGTACAACTGTGGTGAATCTGTTTTCAGGTGAATGGGCCCGCCCGTTTTCAATATTTGCCTGTAGAGCCTCAGGAAGCGGGGGTGGGTGAGCCTTTTTTTGGCTTTGGATGTTCTTAGTTGCGGGTCGGGGAAGGTGATCCATATTTCCGACACTTCACCCTGGGCGAAATAATCGGTGATCTTTTCAATCTGCGTGCGCAGGAAAGCGGCGTTGACCAGTTGATGGTCCAGGGCTTTTTTGGCGCCGATATACATGCGGTTGCCTTTAATATCAATGCCTGTAAAGTTCTTATCCGGATAAAGTGTGGCAAGCCCAACGGTATATTCGCCCCTTCCGCAGGCCAGTTCCAGGATGACGGGGTTTTCATTTTTAAAGAAATGCTTCCATTCACCCTGCATGTTTTGCGGGTACTCCAGTACATTGGCAAATGTTTTGATCTGGGCAAAACGAAGTAATTTTTTTTGAGCCATGGGGGGCAAATATAAATAAAACATGGGGTGATGAGGAAAGATTGCAGCTACTTGTTATCGGCAATGGTTAACAATCAAAAATGATCAGGGAACAATGAATATTCAATGGAATGTTTGACAATCTTGCATGATATAATCTCCATTCTTTTTTCTAACCCTTCAGCCGGCAATGCTGGATCATTGTTTTTCCCTCACTACGCACAAATGCGTATTTATTTTTTCAGGAAAGCAATTATATTTACTATATGACAGCCGCAGACAAAGTGATATGCATTGTTGAGGATAAAGATGAGCTCCGGGAAGCTTTGTCATTGATGATAGATCTTTCAGATCAGTATATATTAGGTGGCAGTTTCGGTAATGCAGAAACGGCACTGGAAGAAATACCATCTATTGAACCTGATGCTGTATTGATGGATATCAATCTTCCCGGAATGAGCGGTATTGATTGTGTACTGCAATTGAAGGATAAGTTTCCTAAAATGCTGTTCCTGATGTGTACATCCTATGAAGACAATGATAAAATATTCAATAGTTTGAAAGCGGGTGCCAGCGGTTATATTTTAAAATCAGAGGGACCGGCGAAGATTTTGGCAGCCCTGACTGATATGATGAAAGGAGGCAGTCCGATGAGCAGTTCAATTGCCAGGAAAGTAGTGGCAAGTTTTAAAACAATTGAAGTTGAAAAAAAGCAATTACAGGTATTAACAGAACGTGAGAAAGAAGTGCTGGAAGCATTATCTAAAGGGATGATGAATAAAGAGGTTGCAGACCACCTGCAGATCAGCCAGGGTACAGTTAGAAAACATGTACAGCATATTTATGAAAAATTACAGGTGAATACAAGGGTTGAGGCGTTGAATTTATATTTGAAAGGATAAGGTACATTATACATATTTTCCAACCTGTTTTTGAACCAAACTGACGTTGCTTGGAATTTGCTTTACTATATAGTTTTATCGGGGTAGTTTTCATACAGGTACTTTTCATTATTTACCAGTTGTTCATATTCCGGAGAAAAGAACTGGTGTACTATCTTTTATATACCCTTTCTATATCTGTTTTCCTGATCTTCCAGGCCGATCCTTACCTCAACCCCCTTAAAAACACCATCACAGATATTGAAAAATTCACACTTAGCAGGGGTTTGTGGTTTTACCTCGTTGCCTTTTATTTCCGTTTCGGCCGCAATTTCTGCAGCATGGAATCATTGTATCCAAGGATCAATTTAATTGCCACCCGGCTTGAGACCGGTATGATTATTTTTGGTTCCATCGACATGGTAACCAGTTATTTTTATGGAGGCTATTATTTTTCCGATGATATTGTAAAATATTTTGTTTTTGCGATTGTGCTTTTTGCTTTTTATGTCATTGGCCTCCTGGCAATGAAGAATATTGTTTTAAACCGCATACTGGTATCGGGCAGTTTTTGCGCGCTGGCTTTCGGTACGGCCTGCCTGGTGGACATGTTGCTTTCGGATCATAAAAAAAGCGGATTGTATTACATGCAATACCATATTGTGGGCACTACACTTGAATTCCTTTTTCTGAATTACGGGTTGCTGCTCAAATCTAAAATGATAGAAAAGGAAAAAAAGAAACTGGAACTGGATAAACAATTTGTGATCATCAAAGAAAGGGAAAGGATCATCAGCGACCTGCACGATGATATGGGTGGAAGCCTAAGCAGTATCCGTATCATCAGCGACCTGCTGGTTCAGCAAAAGGATAAATTAAAGGAACCGGAAAAGTATGCACAGAAAATCAGCGAAACCGCCAATGAATTAAATCAGAAGATGAAGACCCTGATCTGGGCATTGGACGAAGAGAATAAATCCTTATCCAGTTTTTATGAATATGTTCATCAATATGCCGTGAACTTTTTTGAAGATACCGGTATTGAATCCCGATTTCAATTTGATGAAGCAGCAGGAAGAAAAATCATCCTGAATGCAGCCCAGCGTAAAAACCTCTTTCTTTGTATCAAAGAGATCCTGCATAATGTGTTGAAGCATGCCAAAGCCAGCATACTTACTATTGATATCAGCACTGCCCATAAAAACCTGCAAATTAAGATCGCCGACAATGGCATCGGCATTCCTGAGAATGAGAACCATGCCGGCCTGCGGCTGGGTAACGGGCTGAAGAACCTTCACAAAAGAGTAGCTGAAATGAACGGTTCCATCAAAATTTCAAATGATAATGGAGCTATCGTATTGATTATCATCCCAATATAAGTACTTGGAGCCCGAAAAAGGTACGCACAATTACGTATTGGCTTTATGCAGTATTTGAGTAATATTTATACTCATTTTCCGGGTAAACATAACCCGGGTGATTTTCCAATATTTATAGAACTACTTTCTGCTAAGCCTTTACACCTGTATAATAATGGTAAGATGAATATGCAACCTGCAATAAAATGTATTGGAATAAGCCTGGGCTTTGTGCTTATTTCAAATTTTGTACATGCCCAGTCAGCACCAAAAAGTAACCAGGAAGAAAAAGAGATCCAGTTTCCAAAAGCTTCACAATTCAGCAATACAAAACTTACTTACAAGATCATCGTTGCGGTAAACAACACATTTGCTTATGATATATATGCGGATGGCAAACTAATGATACACCAGAACAGCATACCTGCTATGCCGGGCAATGAAGGGTTTAAAACGAAAGTTGCAGCTGAAAAAATTGCAAAGCTTGTTATAGAAAAAATAAAGAAAGGAGAAATGCCTCCAACGGTATCGATAAATGAAATGAAAAAACTGAAAGCCATCAAATGATTGATGAATAGAATTACATTAATATTATTCTTTCATTTTGTAATGGCCCTGGGCACATTTGCACAATGTTCGCCTGATGCTACCATCAGCCCTCCCGGACCGGTAAATATCTGCGAGGGAAACAGTGTAACCCTCACCGCACCTCCCGGTAATGTGTGGACGAAGATGACTGATCTTACCGGGTTAGAAAGACAAAATGCCGTAGGGTTTAGTGTTGGAACAAAAGGGTACATCGGTACGGGAAGGAATATTTCTGCAACTGCTTACAGTGATTTCTGGGAATACGACCCGGTCAATGATACCTGGTCGCAGAAGGCAGATTTTGGCGGAGGCCTTCGCTGGGGTGCGGTGGGCTTCGGCATTGGTACGAAGGGGTATGTGGGCACCGGGCGGAATGGGGCGGTAACGTACACTGATTTCTGGGAATACAATCCGGCCACCAATGTATGGACATCAAAAACAGCTTTCACCGGCTCGAGCCGTTATTTTGCTGCTGGATTCAGTATCGGAGCCAAAGGCTATATTGGCACCGGCTGGGATGGTACTACCCGATACACCGATTTCAGGGAGTATGACCCGGCCACCAATGCCTGGACCAGCAAAGCCGCTTTTACAGGCGCTTCCCGGCACAGTGCTGTGGGCTTTGCAGTGGGCACCAAAGGGTATATCGGCACCGGGTCTGTTTCTACCATTCTCAACGAAACAGATTTTTACGAATACAATCCGGCCACCAATACCTGGGCAGCCAAGCTGGATTTTCCAGGCGCCGGGCGGTATGCGGCAACCGGTTTTGGTATCGGCACCAAAGGGTTTTTGGGAACGGGCTTTGATGGGACGTCATATTACAATGATTTTTATGAGTATAATCCAACGACCAATACCTGGACGGTCAGGGCCAATTATGGCGCGCCGGCCTGCAGGTATGCGGTGGGCTTTTCAATAGACGACAAGGGATATATCGGCACGGGGCTGAATGGCACCACTTTATATAAACAGTTCTGGGAATATTACCCGGCCTGTACCTATAGCTGGTCGAGCGGGCAAACCACACAAACCATATCTGCGTCTACGGCTGGCAGTTATACGGTTACTGTGAATGCGGTAACGGGTTGTAATGCTACGTCTGCTGCTGTTGTAATTAGTGTTATTACACCGACTGCAGTGATAAATCCAGACGGGGAGAACACAATTTGCCAGGGTGATAACCTGGTGCTGAACGCCTCGGGTTCCAATAATGCCTGGACACAAAAGGCAAACGTAGGCGGCGGGATACGTTCAAGTGCCATTGGATTTAGTATAGGAACATTCGGTTATATAGGCACAGGTGAAGATGCTACTGGTTACAAAAAAGATTTTTGGCAGTACAATGCTGGCACAGGCGCATGGACACAAAAGGCTGACTTTGGCGGAACGGCACGTAGGTATGCAGTAGGCTTTAGTATTGGAAGTAAAGGTTATATCGGAACAGGTTCTGATGTTGGTGGTGGAACAAAGGATTTTTGGGAGTATAATACTGTAACAAATAGCTGGATACAAAAAGCAGATTATCCGGGATTGGGTTTTATCCTTGCAGTTGGTTTCAGCATAGGTTCTAAAGGATATTTGGGTACCGGATCTTATAATGATTTCTGGGAATATGACCCGGTATTGGATAGCTGGGTTCGGAAATCAGATTACCCGGGAAGTGGAAATTATGCCGGTGTTGGTTTTTGTATCGGAACAAAAGGATATATCGGGTTGGGTAGAAAAATTGGGTTTCTAAATCCATTCAATGATTTCTGGGAATATAATCCTGCTACTAATACCTGGGTTCAAAAAGCAAACTTTGGCGGTAGCTCACGCTCTGGTGCTGTTGGTTTTGGCATTAATGCCAAAGGATATATAGGAACAGGATATGACGGATCGTATAAAACTGATTTCTGGGAATATGACCAGGGTAGTAATAATTGGGTTGTAAAGGCTGTTTTTCCTGGTGCTGCAAGAAATAGTGCTGTTGGTTTTTCTATTGGCTTGAAAGGGTATATTAGTACCGGGTTTAATGGAACGTCACGATTTGGAGACCATTGGGAGTATGATCCTGGCTATAGCTATTCCTGGTCATCCGGTGAAACCACCCAATCCATCACTGCGTCTACTGCAGGTAGTTATACGGTAACGGTAACGGATGTTTATGGTTGCAGTGCAACATCAGTTCCAACAACGATCATTGTAAATCCATTACCAACGGCAACGATCACGCCATCGGGTTCCACAACATTTTGCGCAGGAGGGAATGTATCCCTTACAGCAACGGGAAATTATTACTGGATACAGAAATCGAATTTTGGTGGTACAGCCAGAAATGCTGCCGTTGGTTTTTCGATTGGCTCAAAAGGGTATATCGGCACAGGATATGATGGGGTAAATAGAAAAGATTTTTGGGAGTATGACACAGCCACCAATGCATGGTCTCAAAAAGCGGATTTTGGTGGTACAGCCAGAAGTGCTGCCGTGGGATTTGCAATTGGTAGTAAAGGGTATATCGGTACTGGTTCTGATGGGGTAAATAAAAAAGATTTCTGGGAATATGACCCAGCCGGGAATACCTGGACACAAAAGACAGATTTTGGGGGTACAGCCAGATTTGCTGCCGTGGGATTTGTAATTGGCAGTAAAGGATATATAGGTACAGGAAATGATGGAAGTCCAAAAAAAGATTTTTGGGAATATGATCCGGCTACAAATACGTGGACACAGAAGTCTGTTTTTGGCGGTACGGCAAGGTATTATGCCGTTGGTTTTTCGATTGGTTCCAAAGGATATATCGGCACAGGAAATGATGGAAGTCCCAAAAAAGATTTTTGGGAATATGATCCGGCAACAAATGCCTGGTTGCAAAGAAGCGATTTTGGTGGAACAGCCCGTTTGACGCCTATTGGATTTAGTTTAGGATCAAAAGGATATGTGGTTACCGGAAATGATGGTACAAGGCGAAAGGATTTCTGGGAATATGACCCGGTAACCAATACCTGGTTGCAAAAATCCGATTTCCCAGGCAGTGGTCGTACCTATGGAACCGGTTTTACGATAGGCAACCGGGCTTATATCGGGACAGGCGGAGGTGCGACAAACTTTAATGATTTTTGGGAGTATAATGCTGATTATACCTATTCCTGGTCAACCGGTGAAACCACCCAATCCATCACGGCGTCTACAGCAGGTAGTTATACGGTAACGGTAACGGATGGATATGGGTGTAGTGCAACTTCATCCCCAACAACAGTTATTGTAAATTCAATTCCAACGGCAACGATCACGGCATCCGGTGCCACGACCTTTTGTTCGGGGGGTAGTGTAACATTAACATCCAGTGCGGGCACTTCTTATCAATGGTCAAGCGGTCAGTCGACACAATCTATTATGGTAAGCACCGCGGGCAGTTATACGGTGACTGTTTTTAACGCGGCTGGTTGCAGCGCCACTTCGGCAGCCAAAAATGTTACAGTGAATGCAAATCCTGCCACACCAACGATCACGCCCTCCGGTCCCACCACTTTTTGTTCGGGGGGGTCAGTATCCCTCACTGCTTTTGTTGGCAATACCTGGACCCAAAAGGCGGATTTTGGCATTAATGGTAATGGAGTAATATTCGCAGTTGGCTTTTCCATAGGCAGTAAAGGGTACGTCGGAACGGGGTTTGATGCCCTTTCTTTTAAAAAAGATTTTTGGGAATATGATTCCATCGGCAATACCTGGACTCAAAAGGCGGATTTTGGTGGAACAGCAAGAAGATTAGCAGTTGGCTTTTCTATAGGCAGTAAAGGGTACGTTGGAACGGGGATTGAAGGCGTTTTTTTAAAAAAAGATTTTTGGGTATATGATCCTGTCGGAAATACCTGGACGCAGAAAGCGGATTTTGGTGGAACAGCAAGATGTAATGCAGTTGGCTTTTCTATAGGCAGCAAGGGGTATATTGGAACAGGAAATGATGGCACACGAAAAAAAGATTTTTGGGAATATGATCCTGTATCCAATTCCTGGGTTCAAAAAGCAGATTTTGGTGGAACAGCAAGAGACAATGCAGTTGGCTTTTCCATAGGCAACAAAGGGTATATCGGGACGGGTTTGGCTTTGTCACTTAAAAAAGATTTTTGGGAATATGATCCTGTTTCTAATTCCTGGGTTCAGCAAACTGATTTTGGTGGTACAGCAAGGCAGGATGCTGTTGGCTTTTCCATAGGCAGCAAAGGGTATATTGGAACAGGAAATGATGGCACACGTAAAAAGGATTTTTGGGAATATGATCCTGTTTCAAATTCCTGGGTTCAAAAAGCAGATTTTGGAGGCACAGCCAGGGAGGGTGCTGCTGGCTTTAGTATTGGTTCAAAAGGGTATATAGGAACGGGATATGATGGGGTATACACAAGAGATTTTTGGGAATATGGCCCCGGCTGCACCTATTCCTGGTCAACCGGAGAAACCACCCAATCCATTACGGCGTCTACGGCCGGCAGTTATACAGTAACGGTAACGGATGGGCATGGGTGTAGTGCTACATCAGCAGCTACCGTGGTTAACCTTAACAGTACGAATACCTGGACCGGAGGAGGTACCAATAACTGGAGTACCGGCAGCAACTGGACCTGCGGGATACCTCCCAATCATCCACAAATTGATGCAGTCATATTGAACAATGCTGTTCCAATGCCGTTATTGTCATCGAATGTGCAGGTCCGCGACCTGGCTCTAAATGGTAATGCAACGGTAGATATTAATGGCAATACGCTCACCATCAACCGGGCTATAACAGGAAGCGGTACACTAAAAGGATCTGCTTCATCTAACCTCACTTTAAATGGTGATGCAGGAACATTGCTTTTTGCAACAAGTGCTGCGATCCTTAAAGACCTGTACATTGCCGATACAGCCAGCGCTACACTGGGTACAGCATTGAGCATTGCTGCAGGAGCCAGCCCGGGTACAGTAACAGTTAATACAAATGCAGTACTCAATACCGGGGGTAATCTTACTTTAAAATCAGATGTTAACGGAACGTCAAGAATTGGAGCCATATCAGGAAGCATCATAGGTGATGTAACAGTAGAAAGATATATCCATACCGGAATAACCGGAGGCGCTCATACCAAAACCTGGCAGTTCCTCGCCACCCCAACCACCGGACAAACCATACGCCAGGCATGGCAGGAAAATGGCACAACGCCAGCTGGTTTCGGAACCATCATAACGGGAACGGGTACCGGATTCGATATTACCACTGCGCTGCCATCACTGAAATTTTTCAACGATGCAGCTGTGAACTGGACGGCAGTTACCAATACCAATACATCCTTACAAAATAAACTGGGCTATATGCTTTTTGTTCGTGGCGACAGAACAGTTACCACTTCTGGTGCTGCTCCCAATAATACGGTTTTAAGAAGTACAGGAACACTATTTCAACCGGGCAACCCACCGGCATCTGTTACGGTTGCTGCCAATAAGTTTCAAACTTTTGGTAACCCGTATGCGTCACGGATAGAGTTCAGTAAAGTACTTGCCATCAGTACCGGCATCAACGATGTATTTTATGTCTGGGATCCTAAACTGGCCGGTAATTACAACGTGGGCGGATACCAGACCATCACCGGATTAGCAGGTTATATACCAACGGTAGGCACACCGCCAACCGGCAACCCTGCAACTGATTTCTATCCTGCAGGCGTACCTGCACCATTTATAGAATCAGGGCAGGCGGTGTTTGTAAAAGGTAATGGAACAGGCGGCAGTGTGAATTTTAATGAAACGGTAAAAGCAAATGGAAGCAGGCTGGTGAACAGGCCAGGCTCAGTCAATAATAATTTGGCCAATCGTGGGTTCATATTTGCCTCCCTTTTTACCAACACCGGCATTATAGCCGATGGCAATATAGTAGCTTTTCAAGACGGGTTGGGCAATGAAGTAAATGAAAATGATGCGTTGAAGATTATGAACGGAGGAGAGAACTTCGGTATAAAAAGATCAGATTCTATACTGGCTGTGGAAGCCCGAAACGAAGTAATGAAGCACGATACGATCTTCTACTATTTGCAAAACCTGAAAAAGCAGCTCTATGAGTTTCGCTTTGCACCGCTGAACATGCGAAACGGAGGCTTGCATGCCTACCTGGTTGATCGATTCAAATTTACCAGTTCAGAAGTAAGCATGACCGACAGCAGCTTCATCAGTTTCAGCGTAACGGAAGATGCGGGCTCGCAGGCTTCAGACCGATTTATAATGGTATTTAAGAAAACCAAAAAGGCTCCGTATAAAACCAACCCCCTGTATGCCGAACAGGAAAAGGGATTTAACTTCAATAATGCCAAATTGCAAGTGAAGCCCGGCGATCCTTCAATAGCTGTTTATCCCAATCCCGTGGTTGATCAAAAGATTTATATCAGGTTTAGTAACCAGCCAAAAGGCATTTACAGGTTTGAGCTAAGCAATAAACTGGGGCAGGTGGTGTATAATGGCATCATGTATTAAAATCCGGGAACTGTTGTAAAAGAGATACAGCCCGACAATATACTTGCAGCAGGCAGCTACCAGTTAAGCATAACAGCGGAAGATGGAAAGAAAACAAATGAAACAATTATTGTTCCATAGCGGTATTTTACTTTGCCAACCTGGCACTAAGCTACAAGGGAAAAGGAAGATAGTTTAGGTAAACATATCATTAATGCTACCCTGCATATCGTTGCCATTTATTTACATAGCAATTCGGCAAGAAATTTTACCTATCAGTAGTATTTGCTATATATATCACACAGAAAACAATCATCCCCCAATCTCCCCATGATGGTTAACTGAAAATGACAATTCTCCAATCTTTGCATTATACCGCCCAGCGGCCTGGCTTGAATAACAAGAATCTTCCCGCTATATTTATAAGGATTTGGCTAACAGATGGCTTTGTAATTTGTACCAGCTCTTATGAGGAAATAAATAAAATTATTGTAATTTGAAGATATTTCTGCAATCCACTTACCGCTTTTTGTATTGGCGTAATGTGAAGGGGTGGAGTGACGTAAATTAACGAGTTGTGTGCAACCCTATAATGCACCCTGCTCTACATTGAAAATAAATTAACGACCTTACTATTACAGACAAATTCTAAGTTTAGTAAAATGACAATATCAGAACTCCTTAAAGACAAAACAAAAAAGGCGAAAGAGAAAGTTGAAACAATAAGTAAATGGCTGTTAGACGGTTCATTGCCAACTGACGAGTTAATTGTGTTTGCTGAAAGTTCAAAAGACCCGGAAAAAGGAACTTGCATAGAAGCTATTGAATTTGCAACAAGACAAAACGCAAATATTGCAGACGATAATGTTTTAGCATTTGTAACAAAGAGCTTGACTGAAACTGCACCGAGAGTAAAATGGGAAAGTGCAAAAGTAATTGGGAACATTGCAAAACTTTTTCCGACAAAGCTCACAAAACCTATAAATAACTTACTGGCAAACGCCAAAGACAATGGAACAGTTGTTCGTTGGGCAGCAGCATTCGCACTTGGAGAAATTCTCAAACTTAAGATGAAATATAATAAGGACTTATTGCCGGCACTTGAAGCAATTTGTGAAACTGAACAAGACAATGCAATTAAAAAGAAGTACGTTGACGCAATAAAAAAATCGAAGAAGTAAATGAAAGAAGGGCAGCACACAACATTTCGTTGGCAGCTTTGTTAAAACAAAATATCTGTTATATCTACTAACAAAAAACAGCTAAAATGAGAAATATTATTTTCCTGGCTCTTACTTTTTTTGCAACAAATTGCTATTCACAGAAAATAAAACTGAAAAATAACAAAATACTAATTGACGATGTTGAAGTCTTTACGTATAAAAAAAACAATAACACCGGAGAATTTAGCATTTACGAGAAAAACACCAATAATGAATTAGTGTTTATTTATTATAATGATAATGAAACCAGGGGTTATGTGCAAGATGATTACATCAAAATAAACTTTCTGACTTTGAATAAATCCATGGAAAATGATTTAGCGTTTTGGGGAGAGAAGCTAATAAAATGGTTCTATGAAAATAAATTATTTGACACCGAAGGTAAATTAGATGAAAAGGCTATTGATACATTCATCATAAAGTATAATCAAAATATATCTAATAGGACTATTCGGCATTAAAGCATGTTTACATCAGCTACTTACTCTATAAATTCACGGCTAAAAGAACTACTATATGTTACACAGCACCAACAGTAGTATTACTAAAAATATCTCACAGAAAACAAGCATCCGCTAATCTCCTTATTAGGGTTAACTGTAAATGACAATTCTCCATTCCGTGCTAAACTTCGCCCCGGAACCCTTCAAGCACAACAAGAACCTTGATTTATATGCAAACAATTGCCATTGACTGTGTAACTGGTTGTACTGAACATATGAATAATAAAAAGTATTACCGGCAACAGGATAGCGATGCCTAACCATCCTGGCTGTTTATTATTAAAATAGTTGGGTTCTTAATTGTATGGTTACCGGGATAAACAGTTCAGGGCTGATTTTTGATTTAAATGTTTCTTCATTTCATCAGTAATTAATAATATGGGCTTTGATGTGTGCAAAATGAATGATTGAGAAAGCCATATCTCCTGTTTCTAATGCCGGGAATAAAAAGTGGCTTTATATAGCAGCCATTAGCTGGTTCTCCATTTTCAAATACCTTTCTAATAATACAGCCTGGTTGCCTGCCCTTACCAGGTTATGGCCGGGATATGCCGTTCCGTAATACATATCGTTGTTGAGGTAGTCTGTTGCAAAACGGAGCGCTTGCATGTATATCATGCAAGCACCGGAATAAAAGAAATTCTTTTTTTCCGTTTCAGTAAGTTCGTTGTTCATTTCAGCAAGGTATCCATCGGTAATCGCCTTATAATAGTCAGGGCGTATTTCGATTTTAGAAAAATCAGCCTCTTCTTCATTTACGGGGCACAGGTAGGTGCGCATCATATCACCCGGGTCGCTGAAAAAATATCCGGGCATCACGGTGTCGAGGTCAATTACACAGATCCCTTTGTCATTTGTATCAAACAACACATTGCTGATCTTGCTATCGTGGTGCATAACACGGAGCTTGAAAGCCCCGAAGCTCCTTATCTGTTCAAATTTCTCCGCAATGGGATACCAGCTTTTCAACCGGCTGATGACAGCAGCCGATTCCTGTAACCTGTTTTTATTTCCTGTATTGAGCGCTTCCTTAAAATTTTTGAACCTAAGTGACAGGTCATGAAAGCCGGGAATCGTTATCTTAAGTGTTGTATGGTCGAACCCGCTGAGTGAAGCGGTAAATTTACCAAACTGACTGGCAGCCTCATAAGCCTGCTCCGGCGTTTCCACCGTATCTATCGTATGGGAACCTGCTACAAAAGGGAACATCCGGAAATAGCCCTGTTGCCGTATGTAAACCAACTCATCACCGGTGATTGTTTTTACGGGAGCAGTAAAAAAATAATCCGGCTTGTGTACGTGCAAATAAGAACCGATTGCAGCTAAGTTGAATGAAATGTCTTCCGGCTTTTTAAACACGGCATCGTTTACCTGTTGTAATATAAAGGCAGTTTCATTATGCACTAATTTCCAGGTACGGTTAATCAGCCCGATGTTAACCGGCGTTATGGTTACCTCGTTGCTTTGTAAGCCGAATTCGTTCAGTACGGGTTCTGGTATTATCAACATGTTTGCTGTTTAAAACTCATCGTTGAATGCAAAAACCGGTTTGCGATACATCCATTGCCCACCGGTGAAATCGGGGAATTCCACCGTTTCATTGCCTAACGCTATTGACTGCTCGCTCAATGGTGAAATAGCACTCCATGCCGCTGCATCATAAACATCCATGGGTGTGGCCGTTTTGCGTTTAATGGATTCTACAAACGCATGCATCACAAAAAAATCCATGCCGCCATGGCCGGCACCGGCAGTTTCCTTGCTCCATCTTGCCCACAACGGATGGTCATATTTGTCTAACCATTCTTTGGCAGCATCCCATTGATGCGGTTTAGCCGTTTTTCCTTCTATGTATATCCCTTTGTTTACATCCATCCACAAACCTTCGGTGCCCTGCACCCGGAAGCCCAGTGAATAAGGGCGTGGGAGGTTGGTATCGTGTTGCAATAAGATGGTTTCGCCATTGGCGCAATTGAGGGAAGTGGTGACCACATCACCCAGCTTGAAATTTATTTTAGCATTTGGGTGCTGATCACTGCAGGTTTTTACAATATGGTTATGTAATCCTCTAGCTTTTGAGGAGAAGGAACAAAGGTTTACAAACCGGTTACCCCTGTTGATATTAATATAATGGGCAATGGGGCCGATGCCATGGGTTGGATACAGGTCACCGTTCCTGTAAATGGAATGATGTGTCCGCCAGCGGGCTTCGCTCCAGCCTTTATCACCCATCTCACAGCCGCCACCATAAGCATTTATGCCATCATTGAATTTCACATCCCTCAGGTCGTGCTGGTAGCCACCCTGCAAATGAATCAATTCTCCGAATAAACCCTGCCTTGCCATGTTAAGTACAGCCATCACATCCCTCCTGTAACAAACATTTTCAAGCATCATAACATGGGCCTGCTGTTTTTCTGTTTTCTTCACCACATCCCAATGGTCCTGCAGTGTTACCCCCAGCATTACTTCAGTACCTATATATTTGATGCCGGCTTCCAGCGAGCCAATGATCATTTCCTTATGCCACTCCCAGGGTGTAGCAATGACTATCCCATCAATCCCTCCTTTTATTTCCAGCATTTTTTTCCAGGCATATAAATCACCGGTAAAAACAGCGGGCATTTTTTTACCGCTTTTGCTTATTATCTCCTTGGAAATGGACAACATCCGGTCATCAATATCACACATGGCAACCAATTCCACATCGTTCCTTCGCAATAAAAGGTCAAGATGTTCCTGTCCGCGAAGGCCAACACCGATGATGGCTATTTTTATTTTGATATCCCGGGCAGATGCAAATAGGCTTCCTGCTGGTAATAAGGTTATGGATGCGGCAGCAAGCCCTGCATTTTTAATAAAAGTTTTTCTGTTCATTGTCTGTTTTTTAAGTTTCTACTACATAACTGTGATATCAATAACTGATACGAAGCTTAATAAAATTGATATTCTGGTAACATAGTTAGTAAAGTACACGAGATTTTGCAAAAAATTCCTTTTTCAACAGGTTCAAATCGATATGAATGAGCGTTTATATTTGTTAGATATTATAAAAGGGAGGAATTCAGGCTGTTATTTTAGTTGTGAATGAATTAGAATTGTGTAATCCAATGGTACCTGGATATTCATTAGTTTTTATCATTCCAACTAATGGAATTACCCGGGATTATGATTTGCGTACATGTTGTTAAAATAAAAAGCTGGGAGCATATTACCGGGTTAATTGACGAAATTCGGTTTTTACCCCGCTTTACAGGGTGAATGGAAGGGTTACATCATAAGTAAAAAATATTATGCAAACACCCGTCATCATCATCATCATCGGCCTGTTTATTTTCTGGGGACATTTCCTCACAGGGGTTTTTGAGCGAAGAAGCATACCAGATGTGCTGGGGTTGATGTTCATTGGTATACTGATTGGCCCTGTATTTCATTTGGTAGACCCTTCTTCTTTCGGCAAATTCGGTTCCCTGTTCAGCAACCTGGTGTTGATTTTTATCCTTTTTGAAAGCGGCACAGACCTGAAGATTGCAGAAGTGAAGTCTTCATTCAAAGAATCTGCAGGTATTACTACCATTGGGTTTATAAGCACCTGGATTACCACTACCATATTAAGCATGGTAATTTTCCGGCTACCATTGTTATCCAGCTTGTTTATTGGAGCGGCGCTGGGAGGCACTTCTTCAGCTGTGGTGGTGGGGCTGGTGAAAAAAATAGCCGTGAAACCAAAAACAGCCACCACCCTTATCATTGAATCGGCTGAAACCGACGTGTTTACCCTGGCCATACCATTAAGCATACTCGGATTTATGCTAACCGGAGAAATGCAGGCTCATACCCTGGTTGCGCAGTTTATATCTTCGCTGGTAATGGCATTGGTTATCGGAATCTTTGGGGCCTTTTTATGGTCGTTTATCATAAACCGTATTCAGACATTAAAAGCCACCAAGTTTTCCACTCCGGCATTCCTGTTTATATTGTACGGAATAACAGAATACCTGCAATTCAGTGGCCCGCTCACTGCATTGTCTTTCGGCATCGCTATAGGCAACCTTCCCTATTTTGAACCGCGCCTGCTGGAGAGAATAGTTCCCAATCAAAATATCGTATTACCGGAAGCCGAAAAAAATTTTTTCAGCGAACTGGTCTTCCTGCTGCGAACATTCTTTTTCGTATTCATTGGTGTAAGCATACAGGTTAACCGGGTAGAATGGCTACTATGGGGCGCCGTTATTACAATGGCGTTGTTCCTGGTACGCATCATTGCTGTAAAACTGGTTATTGCCCGCAATACGCCTTTACTGGACAAGGCAACCATCTCCTTCATGATTCCCAAAGGGCTGGGCGCTGCCGTAATCGCCACACTGCCGTTTCAGCAGGGCCACGAAGACGGCATCATCATCCAGTCTGTCTGTTTTTCGGTTATCCTGTTCAGCACCTTATATTGTGTTGTGCTGTTTTTCCTGTTGAAAAAAGGGTTCAGCATGCCGCTGTATAAGGCGGTTTTTGGTGTTGGAAACGGGGAATCGGATAAACAGGCAGGTGTTGCCGGATAAAAATCGTCTATTCGTAAACGGTATATTTTCGGTAATACGTTTCCTGTAGTAAGGAATGGGTTGGCAGCTGTATTGTGCGCTTCTTATTTTTCGCTGTCTTTTGGAAGCTGTATCAGGAAGCCGGCGTTTCCAGCAACCGTAGTAGGAACCTGTCCGCTCCACTTTTGTATTTTCATATAGTCGATATAGATGGGGCTTAGCGACAGTTGTTCCCTTTTAATGGCTTCAGCCCTGCCTGCAGCCTGTATTACAGCCTGCGCAGAATCGCCCCTGGCTTCAGCTATTTTTCTTTCTGCTTCTGCCAGTGCAACCTGTTTCCTGTTTTCGGCAACCTGCACTTCCTGTATGGCCCTGGTTTTGGCAATGATGGATTCAGATATCTCCACAGGCGGTACTATGTTCGTACGCAACTGCGATACATTGAACCATTTGGAAACCCGTTTATTACATTCCTTTACAATATCAGCTTCAAATTCTTCCCGGTGGTTGAAAATGGAATCAACGGTGTACCGGTTAGCTACATCATTTACCGAACCTACAATCGCATTTTTTAACCAGCCCTGTTCCATTTCTTTTACTTCTACGCGCAGGTTCTGGAACATGTCGGCCACATTGCCGGGGTTGATTGAATAATTGAAAGACGGTTTGATGGTTGCCCTGAACCCGCCCTTGGTCACAATATCATTGGCTTCATAATCTATATGCTGTTGATGTATTGGGAATTCATAAATGCGGGATATCCAGGAATTATAAAAAACCCAGCCGGTAACATATTCGGTTTTTCCCACACCCCGGTCGTCGCCAACATTGCTTACCTTAATCCCAACATGGCCTGCGTCAATCCGTTCTATGTCTATCGGGTTTATCAATACTACAACAAATGATATCGCCAGGGCGGCAATGGCTTTTATCATTGCCGAAGCCTTGAACCCGCCATCCGGTTTACTGTATGTGCTCTTCCTGAATATGCCTAATATAAAACCTGAAATGAAAAATGCAGCGAAGAAAAAAATGAGGGAAATCATGGTTTTGATTTTAAAAAACGGATGAATGAAATAAAGTGTTTAACAAATAATACGAATAAGACGAGTAAAATTATCACGAATATGCCGAACCGGAACCAGCTTCCGCTAACGTCGATATCCAACAGGTAATTGATGATGATCATATTGATGAGGGTATGCAGGATTATTGCAACGGTCCGGTAAAGTAACGTATTTATCATGCTGATAGAAATGTGTTGCGTCATTTCAAAGATAGTGTTTGTGACAAATATTAAGGGAATCAGTTATTCACGTAAGGGAACGGTCTGCAGTTGGAATAGAATCGGCAACCAGGCTTTTTTACAGCCGGCTTGCAGGTAATATATGGCCAGGGTTAATTAATCGCAATCTGAAACGGCCGGCATAGCGGCCAGGCAATGATTTTACCTGTAAATAACACAATCAGAAAAGGGATTGAGCCAGCCAGCAATTAACTTGATACGCAATTTATTTGCTACATTTTCTTTAATAATGTATCAATGCGCCTTTTATTTTGCTGTTGTAATAATGACGGGTATAAGTTCATAAGTACATTCACCAGCATAATGACAATTCCAAATAAGAAGTTTTGGTTGTAAAATTTTACCAGTGCAAATATGGCCACAAAAACAAACCCGATTAAATGGTCGATTTCCGAGATGGTCATTTCATTGCGCAGCAGGTACAGGTCAGCCTTTTCAATTTTCCTTTTCAGCCTGAGTTTCTGGTTGAAAAATTTAAAAAAAGTATTTTTCACGATCCACTTAAAAATGCCAATGCCGATATACCTGTTCAGTTTTTCATTTTTGATAAAATTCAGGTTTGATAATTCCCTGTTGTAAAAGGCTGTTTTTCTTAAAGCTGCATTCACTGTCATACCAACTAAAAAGGATATGAATGAAATAGAAATGCCGAATGTAAAATATTTATAAATCACAGTGTATTTCTGTTATAGTCTAAAAATGCAATAACATGCTTGTTATTATGGGAAGTGAATATTGTCTCCCACTTACTATAATTACAATATATATCAGAAATGGTTTATTTTTTTGATTATACATTTAATGTGATAAAGTCTCGGATCAAAATAAATTATGAAGAAACAGGAGTATTCAATATGGCTTGTTTTAAATTCCCGTTTTTATAGTAAACCGGGTTGGCTATAAAAAACAAAACCCTCACCGGATAATCCGGCAAGGGTTAATTTCACAGCGTTTGCTGTAGGGTCCCGATACCCATCTGGAACGGGGCAGTTAGTCCCGATAGTCATCGGGATACAATTTGAAGAAGCCGCTAAGCTTCAACCTACTGGTGGTCAACCCCAGTCGGTCCACACGTCTGCGGATCGGCGTTATGCAACGTTTATCCTGTTATCCCCACCCCCGAGACAAGGGGGCATGTCTGCCAAAAATTTCATCACCCCACAGTGAATGATTCTTTGAAAAAGAACTTTGATAACACAAATATAAAGGAAAAGAAAATTGTATTAAAAATATTTCAATAAAAATTTTGAAAATATAGATAATATTCAAATATTTGCAGTTAGTATTGAATAATTACAAAATCAATTTATTAAAATGGCCGCCAAATTAAATCTTGACAAACTGGATCTGCAGATTATTGAGGCAATGATGCAGAACGCCGAAATATCTTATGCCGAACTGGGTAAAAAATTGTTCGTCAGCGGAGGCACTATCCATGTTCGTATCAAAAAACTGCAGGAATTTAATATCGTTAAAGGTACCCGTTTAAATGTAGATTTAAAACTGTTGGGTTACGATATTACCGCTTTTGTGGGTATTTACCTGGAAAAAAGTTCTCTCTACGATTCCGTAGCCAAGGAACTGATGGACATACCGCAAATTGTACGGTTGAATTATATCACCGGGAACTACAGTATGTTCATTGAAATTGTTTGCAAGGATATTGCGCAACTCCGTTATGTACTGCACGATGGGTTGCAAAAGATTAAAGGAATAGAGCGCACTGAAACCTTTATTTCGCTGGAAGAAGGGTTTAACAGAAATGTGCCGGTGGCTCCTTTAGATTAATTGCATTGCTGAATTGCCACGGGTTTAAACCCGTGGCAATTCAAGTTTAAACCCGTGGCAATTCAGGTTTAAACCCGTGGTTATTCAGATAAAGCATCCCTCAACCCATTCCCCACTAAGTTAAACGCCAGTACCAGCAACATGATGGCAAGCCCGGGAACAACAGCCAGGAAAGGATTGTGTGTGATGATGAAATTATAGTTCTCCTTTATCATCAGCCCCCAACTGGGCATCGGCGGCTGAACACCGATACCCAGAAAACTGAGCCCGGCTTCTATGATGATGGCGGACGCAAAATTTCCCGCAGCAATTACCATCACCGGCCCAATGATATTGGGTAGGATATGCCGTATGATGATGCGCCTGTCGGTATATCCCAATGCTTCCGCTGCCTGTACATATTCCATCTCCTTCACTGCCATTACCTGCCCGCGTACCAGCCTGGCCACGCTTACCCACATAGTGAGGCCAATGGCAACGAAAACCTGCCAGAAACCCTTGCCCAGTGCCATGCTGAATGCGAAAGCCAGCAACAGGGTGGGGATGCTCCAGCTTATGTTAACAAACCACATAACGATGGCGTCTACCCATCCGCGGTAGTAACCGGCCAGCGCCCCCAATGTAATACCCAGTAAAAGGGAGATAAGCAGGGCAACGGAACCAACGGCAAGGCTTACACGAGTTCCTATCATCAGCCTGCTCAGGATATCCCTGCCATAGGCATCTGTTCCAAGCAGGAATTTTCTGGTAACCAGCAGGTTTTCCAGTTCATGCGGCTTGTTGGAAGTAAGAGTGCTGATATTGTAAAATTGTGTAATGGCAGTGTCTTCATCTATGTATTTCTGAACGGCCAGCTGGTTGCCATGTACGGCATAACCGGTGATGGGGACATACCTGGCTCCAGGTATGGTGCCGTTGAAAAAGGCATCGATCACGCCATTCCGGGCAGGTGTACTGTCTGGCAGCAGCAGGAATAATTGAGAATGTCCCGGTTTCATGGCCTGTATCTCAACCGTCTGCAAGTCGGCATTCGGTGAATTGTCTGGCGCAACCGCATAAGCGAATATGGCCACCAGCAAGGTAACGGTTATGATTAGCAGCCCGAAAACGGCCGGCCGGTTCCTTAACAGCCGTTTCCATACCTGCCTGTAGTATGAATAGTTCTTTTCCATTCAGTGTTGAAAGTACGATTTGTACCTTATTTCACTTTTCTTTCTTTCCATTCATAGTTTCCGAATTTTCCCAGCCAGCCGGCAACGATGGTATATAAAATATGTACCGGTTGTGCAAAAAGGAACCAACGGAGTAGAGGCAGCTTGTTAAAAAACCGGGCAACAGGGAAAAGGAAGTACAGTTCAAAAAGCGTTTTCAGTGCCAATATCAGCAACCAGCCGTTGAATGCCGGAAGCCGGTACCCGAACAAGGGCAATGGGCGGTTTTGTATGGCTGCAACCACAGGCAATGCCAGCAGCAGCACATTGAAAAGATATACCAGCAGCAGTACCCAAAATATCCGCTTGTCATCGTATTTATCAGCTTTGCTTGCCCAGCGGATGCGCTGGTTGAAGAAATCCTTCCAGTGCTGCATTGCACCTGTCTGCACAATTACATCAGCCGATTTCAGGTAACGGATACCGGACGGGTTTTGTTTGTAAATCTTGTGCATCAGCAGCATATCATCACCGCTGGCTATGGCGTCTATGCCTTCAAAACCACCAGAACGGGTAAACGCATTTTTGGTATAGGCCAGGTTGGCGCCATTACACATGCTGTGTGAGCCGTAGTGTACTGCAGCGCCTGTTATACCCTGCAATGTCATGAAGTCGAGCGACTGAAATATCTCAAGGAAATTATTCCGGTTGTTATAGCAAACCGGCATCACGATAAACGATGGATGATGTTTTTCATAAAACGATGCGATTGTTTGAAGCCACCGTGCCGGCACCACGCAATCCGCATCTGTGGTAACAATCAGTTCGCCGGTAGCAGCGGCAATGGCTGTTTCTATCGCTTTTTTCTTATATGAATTGGTTCCCTCCGGTATGGCATGGTCCTGCAGCCTGATGAGCCTGGTATTGGATGATACAAATTCCTCAATCACCATAGCGGTATTGTCAGTGCTGTGATCGTCAACAACAATTACCTCAAAAAACGCCTTCTCATACGATTGCTTTTGCAGTGAGTTCAGCAAAGCGGGTACATTTTTTTCTTCATTTCTCGCTGCTATAACAACAGAAATCCTGACAGGCATTTTAACTTCTTCCGTTTCAACCGGCGTAATCAACTGCCAGCCTGCTCTGTAATACAGCAACAGCAATGCATACAGCAGAAGCAATAACACCGCAATCAGGAAAATGAAAAACTGCATAAAGGTTGTACAGGCTTGGGGCAGCAGATGGCCTGCCCCCGGCTGGTAAGCAAAAATAATTTTTTGAAATTTAAAATGAATGTTTACCTTTATATAGTTGTCTAAACAACTATATGTCAAACAACCAATTTAAGCACAGCGAACTATACAGTTTTATAACCGGCAAGGCCAGTACGGCCATAGCACGGCGTTTGCAGAAGAATTTCAAACAGAACGGCGTAGATATTACGATTGAACAATGGAGTGTGCTGTACCATTTATGGAAGGAAGACGGGCGGAGCCAGCAGCAATTGTGCGACGCTACATTCAGGGATAAGCCCAGCATCACCCGCCTGGTTGATAACCTGGAGAAACTGAAACTTGTTAAGCGGGTGGCCAGTAAAGGCGACAGGAGGATCAACCTGATATGCCTTACGCCCGAAGCTCAGAAATTGCAGGTTCATACCATGGCCCTGGCAAACCAAACACTAAACGAAGCGTTGGTTGGCGTTACACCCGGGCAGATTGAAATAGCCAAAGAAGTGCTGAACCAGGTTTATGAAAACCTTAAGTAACCATGGTATCAGCAGGTATATTTCGTTCAAATAGCATATATCATCAATAAAAAAATGCATCATATGAAAACAACAACATCAACCCAAACACTGAAAGGAGGCGAATGGCTGATCAGGGAAAGCAATCCTTCGGATTGTTTTACTCCCGAAGATTTTAATGAGGAACAGGGCATGGTTAAGGAAATGTGCCTCCAGTTCCTGGCAGCCGAAGTGTTGCCGGTGGTAGACCGTATAGACAAGCTGGAACCGGGGCTGATGCCGCAATTGATGGTGAAAGCAGGCGAACAGGGCCTCATGGGCGCTTCCATTCCGGAAGCGTATGGCGGGCTGGGAAAAGATTTTATCACCTCCACCCTGGTGAACGAAGGCCTGGGCGGCGGATTCTCCTTCAGCGTGGCCGTGGCAGCACATACAGGTATCGGAACCTTACCCATATTGTATTTTGGCACCGAAGCGCAAAAAGAAAAGTATATCCCCAAGTTGTCTACCGGCGAATGGAAGGGCGCCTACGGACTAACGGAGCCGAATAGTGGCAGTGACGCGCTGGGCGCCAAAACCACAGCCATGCTTTCTCCCGATGGAAAGCATTATATACTGAACGGGCAGAAATGCTGGATAACCAACGGAGGTTTCGCCGATGTGTATACTGTTTTTGCAAAGATTGACGGTGATAAATTTTCTGCGTTTATTGTTGAACGTGGTATGGAAGGATTCACGCAGGGCCCGGAAGAACACAAGATGGGTATCAAGGGTTCTTCTACTGTACAGTTGTATTTCCAGGGTTGCAAGGTGCCGGTTGAAAACCTGCTGGGAGAGGCCGGCAAAGGTCATGTCATTGCATTCAACATACTTAATATAGGCAGGCTTAAACTTTGTGCGGCTGCTTTGGGCGGAGCTAAGATGTCGCTGAGCTCCAGTATTGACTACGCCATCACCAGGGAACAGTTTAAAACAGCTATTGCCAATTTTGGAGCCATTAAGCACAAGCTGGCTGAATGCGCCATACGGATATGGGTAAACGAAAGTGCATTATACAGAACCAGCAAATGGATTGATGATAAGGAACACGGATTGCAGGCTGAAGGCAAACCATTTAATGAAGCCTTGCTGGGAGCTGCTGAAGAATATGCCATTGAATGCGCCATGTTGAAAGTGGACGGCAGCGAACTGCTCGATTTTGTGGTAGATGAAGGTGTGCAGATTCATGGCGGCAATGGCTTCAGTGACGAATACATGGCCAGCAGGGCTTACCGTGACAGCCGCATTAACCGTATCTATGAAGGTACCAATGAGATCAATCGCCTGCTTACCGTAGATATGATGCTGAAACGTGCCATGAAGGGAAAACTTGACCTGATGGGCCCGGCAACCGCTGTAAGCAAAGAACTGATGAGCATCCCGGATTTCGGTTCTGAAGACGATTCATTGTTTGCCGCTGAAAGGAAAGCGGTCATAAATATGAAAAAATCTATCCTGATGGTGGCTGGCGCCGCTGTTCAGAAACTCATGATGAAATTGTCTGACGAACAGGAGATACTGATGAACATAGCCGATATGGCCATCCTCACATTCAATACGGAAAGCGCCTTGCTGCGTGTAATCAGGAAAATGGAAAAAGAAGGGGAAGAGGCCGCCAGCCTGCAATCTGACATATTCCACTGCTACCTCTCTGATGCTATGGACCGGGTGAACAAGGCAGGTAAAGATGCAATCAATTCATTTGCTACCGGTGATGAACAGCGTATGTTGCTCCTCGGTTTGAAAAGGTTTTCCAAATTAACCCCATTTAACGGAAAAGATGCACGGAGAAGGATTGCCGACAGGCTGATTGCAGAGAAGAGATATTTTCTTTGATTCCTTATCGTAAAGGCTCAGGCAAACATTGATGCAAAAAGTAATCAATTAACGTTACTTTAGGCCCTTGTGGCATATATTTAATTTCATGAATTACTTCAGGACAATAATACTGGCATTACTATGCATACATGCAACAAAACATGTATCAGCCCAGGTTGAAGTGAAACCATTTATAAAACTCACTGCCCCGCTTAAGGAAAAGAACCAGGTAAATGTCTCCAGGCAGTTCATTGTTGGGAGCACATGTAAAGATTGTTCCCTGCTCATTAACAGGGAAAAAGTAAAGGTATACCCAACCGGTGCCTTTGCATACGAACTGGCACTTAAAGAAGGTGATACATCTTTTTCCCTGGTTGCCATTTCTGCAAAAGGGAAATCGGCCTCTAAGCTGGTACAATATAATTATTCACGGCCTGCACCGGCATTACCTGTTAAGGAATTCGGTATAGAACGCATTGAAACTTTCCCCGAAGGAAACCTTTTATTGCAAGCCGGTGATAAGGTACAGTTCAGGGTGAAAGCATATCCCGGCCAGATGCTTACAACCGTGAACAGGACAAGATTATATGAACTGCCCGTTACACAAACAAACGGCATGCTTGGTATATACCAGGGAGAATATGAAGTGCGGCCGGATGACAGTATCTCACCCGTGAAATATCAGGTAACCATTACTGATAGTACCGGCAGGTCTGAAACAAAAGAAACATCTAACACATTCGCACTCATGTCGCCCTGGGAAAGCGATGTTGTGATTACAACAGGCCGGCTGGCACATTTGGAATACGGCCTGGGTGAAGACAGGCTGGGCGGCGCCAAGATCGGGTATATAGACAGCCTCATTCCGCTGCGGGTAACGGGTAAAGTGGGCTCCCATTATAAGGTAAGGCTAGCTGGTTCCAGAACCGCCTATATCCCCGACAATGTGGTAACGGTAATGCCTAAAGGTAGTTTTGCGGGTTCATCCCTTACCGGAAAGATATCGGTTACCGCCGATTCGGCATTTGACTATGTATTGCTTCCGCTGTTTACCAGGCTCCCATACCAGTCGTTTCAGCTAACAGACCCATCCCGAATTACGGTAGACATATTCGGTGCCACCAGCAATACCAACTGGATAAACCAGGTAACGGATTTAAAGGAAGTTGAACAGGTGGATTATGAACAGGTATCAGACGATATTTTCAGGATCAGCATCAAACTGAAACACCGGCAACACTGGGGCCATAGCATATATTACAGGGGAAACACACTGGTAATCAGGATAAAACCGCAGCCGGTAAACCTTACATTGAAAGGACTGGTGATTGCCGTAGATGCCGGCCATGGCGGAAGCAATACCGGGGCAGGAGGCCCAACCGGTGTGGCAGAGAAGGCGCTTACCCTGGCCGTTTCCATGAAATTGCAGCAGGCACTGGAAAAGGAAGGAGCAATAGTGATCATGACCAGGACAACAGAAAAATTTGTTGATAACAAGGAACGTATCCTGTTTTACCGCGACAGCCTGCCCGACCTGCTGCTGAGCATCCACCTGAATTCTTCAGCAGACCCGGTATATGTTGGAGGTACAAGTACCTTTTACCGTTATATTGGTTTCAGGCCATTAAGCAGGTTCATTTATAAGCGTATGCTGGAGCTGGGTCTGAAGGATTATGGAAACAACGGGTCCTTTAATTTCATGTTAAACAGCCCTACAGAATACCCCAATGCGCTGGTTGAAATGCTCTTCCTCAGTAATCCGGAAGAAGAGATGAAAATACTGGATGAAGATTTTCAATGGCAGGCTGTTGATAAGATACTGTTGGGTCTGAAAGATTTTTTGACAAATGCCGATTGATTTCAATGCAGTTTCTGTTTTCCGGACAATAATGCATCTTTCTTGCAGATTTCAATCCGGAGGGTAAAGAATGTCTTCCATTCTTTAAATGAAACCCTTGCATATCCCCTTACATTACATATTTGCATACACGGTAGCTTGAAACCATTCATAGGTAATTACTGTAAATTCATTATATTTATTTACACTAAACCAATCTTATACCGGGAATGCATACAAGAAAATTCCATATAATTGTATGTTGCCTGTTGCTGGCATTTTCATCAAAGGGCCAAAAACTATCTACATTCAATTTCGATTCTGCCGCTAAAGTGGCTGCCATCAATCATAAAGATGATACAGCCTATTTCAGAACCTGCTATAATATAGCTGCGGAATATATTGCCATGGATTTATATGACAGCGCCCAGGTTTGGCTGAATTACATCAGTGACAGGCTGCCGTTACGGAAACCTTCCCTTTTTAATTTTTATATTTCTGTAGAGCAATCGGAAATGTATTATTACAGTGGCCTGCTGGTGATGGATATGCAGGAGAGTGAACGGATCCTGCGTTTTGCAAAGGCGCTTGACGACAGCATCCTGCTGGCAACCGGCTACAATTTTGTAGGGCTGGCAAATATGAATCTTGGAAACACCAGGAAAGCCATCCCTTATTTCGATACCGGGATGCGTTATGTAAGGCAACCTCCTTATCCATCCAAATATTTGTCGGCTTCGCAGCCACACCATATCCTGGGAAACATGGCTGAAGGTTATTACAAACTGGGGATATACGACAGTTCAAAATATTATGCATTTAGAGCAAAGGACAGCGCCACAGAAATAAATTCATACCGGGGCATGGCGGTAGCAAATAACCAGCTGGGGTTGGTTTACTACCGCCAGGGAAAAACAGATTCTGCCATTTATTTTCAGCAGATTGCCATTGCTATTGGGCTGCAACACAGGGAGCCTGATGTTTCACTGGTGTCTATGGGCGCTTTGGCAGCATGTTATCATCAAAAGGGCATCAACGATTCAGCCATTTCCATTTTGCACAGGGCTTTTGCCTTGTTTAAAGACCATCCGTTGATTAATACTTTTTTTACCAACCTTTTTTTATCTGATGCTATAGCCCTTTATAAAAAGCTGGGCAGGAAAGACGATTTAATCATGGCAGTTGAAATGAAAGATTCCATCACTGTGAGCCTGATGAAAAGAAACGATGCCCAGGTTGCCACGCTGGTAAAAGCCGGGGTAATGAATGAAATGCGGGCTGCCAACCTGGAATTGTCGGAGGCAAAGCAAAAACAGGCAGCATCCAATACACGTTTGCTAATAGCCTTATTGGTGCTGGGAGGTATGTTTGTACTGTTCTTTGTATACAGGCATTACCATAACAAACAATTAACGGAAATAGCTATCCGGAATAAAATCAGCCGCGATCTGCACGACGATATTGGGGCAACGTTGAGCAGCATCAATATTTTTGGTGAACTGGCGCAGCATAATATTGAAAACAGGCCAGGCGATTCCAGGGAAATGCTGGGAAAAATTACAGACCAGGCAAAAAACCTGATGGGAAGAATGGGTGATGTGATTTGGAGTATGAAACCAGAGCTGGATGAAAATAATAGCATTGCCGGCAGGTTAAAAAATTATGTAAGCGAATTGCTTGCGCCCCAGGGAATCAGTTGCCAGTTTGAGATAGACGAAGCCGTTGCCAATAAAATTACCAACCCGGTAGTTCGTAAAAACATCCTGCTTATTGTTAAGGAAGCCATGAACAATATTGCCAAATACAGTGGGGCTGGCAAAACAAATGTATCCCTCCTGAAACAGGGAAATTATATTATACTTTCCATCAGCGATAATGGAAAAGGATTTCCCGTTACGGGCACCAGGCAAGGAAACGGACTCGGCAACATGCATCAACGCTGTGAAGATATCGGGGGAACCTGCAAAATATTATCCGAACCCGGAAAAGGGGTTAATATTACCTGTATTTTTCCAATGACTATATTTAGTGATAAGCTTTAATGGACGTGTATTTTATATTTGCTCCATGATCCGCATTGTTATATATGATGATAATACAGCCAGGCTGGAAAGCCTGCAGGCTTTGTTTAAACTTACTGATGGATACCAGCTGGTGGGAAGTTTTGAGCATTGTAAAAATATTGAAAACAACCTGCAGCAAACAAAACCCGATGTACTGTTAATGGATATTGAAATGCCTGGCATGAATGGCATAGATGGGGTACGTATCGCCAAAAAACTTTTTCCGGATACAAAAGTTATCATGCAAACGGCTTTTGCAGATGATGAAAAAGTATTTGCCGCTTTACAGGCAGGAGCGGAAGGGTATATCCTTAAGAGTGCTTCTGTGAGCCAGATATTGCAAAGTATTGAAGATGTGATGAATGGCGGTGCCAGTATGAGTCCCTCCATTGCATTGAAAGTGATGCGTTATTTTGATGAGCAGCATAAACCTATACCGTCAGATTATAATCTTACCAACAAGGAAACAGAAGTACTGAAATTGCTGTCACAGGGACTCAGTTACAAAATGGTTGCCGATAACATGGGCATCAGTTATAACACGGTGAACAGCCATGTAAAAAAGATATACGAAAAACTGCAGGTACACTCCTTAGGCGAAGCCGTTGCGCTGGCATTGAATAAAAAATTGGTTTAACTGTTTTCCCTGTTCCCTGTTCAATATTCCCTTTCCTCAACTTCATCATTCATCATTCCCTGTTCCCTGTTCGACATTCCCTTTCTTCAACTTCATCATTCCTGATTCCTTGTTCCTTGTTCGACATTCCCTTTCCTCAACTTCATCATTCCTGATTCCCTGTTCCCTGTTCGACATTCCCTTTCCTCAACTTCATCATTCCTGATTCCCTGTTCCTTGTTCGACATTCCCCTTCTTCAACTTCATCATTCCTGATTCCCTGTTCCTTGTTCGATATTCCCTTTCTTCACCCTCTTCTTACGGAATTTCTTGATCCATGCTAAACATTCAACCGCCTTTCATATCACTAGATTTAGCTATTGCGCCGGTTTTTCATTTCATCTATCTTTACAGCACATTAATAACCGGCATGCCCCTCCGCAGCCAATTCCAATACCAGTTGATTAATCAGCTTCTGATTCTTTTACATGTTAACGGATGTTACATAATTACTAACCGTAAATAAAATATATGAAAGCAAATTATTCCATGTATATCACCCGTGCGGTAATACTACTTATAGTTTTCTTATTCCTTGGAATGGCGCTGTTTGCCCAGCAGAACCCCCTTATTAAAGACACACCTAAACAGGAAGTAGTTTTTCCCAAAGCATCGCAGTATAACCAGGCTAAACTGGGCTATGCTATCATTGGCGCACCCAATAATTCATATGGGTATGATATCAGCGCCGATGGCCGGCTGATGATACACCAGGCAAGCATACCCGCTATGCCGGGCAATGAGGGGTTTAAAACAAAAGAGGCTGCAGAAAAAGTGGCGCTACTGGTGATTGAAAAAATAAAGAAAGGGGAAATGCCGCCTACGGTAAGTGTTGAGGAATTGAGAAAATTAAAAGCCATTAAATGATTATAAGAAATGGAATTTGTTTTATATAAATAAGAAGCAACGGTTGATGCTGTATTGGTAATTGAATATTAAAAACATTGAAAATGAGAACGCTGTTATTCTTAACACTGGTAGCTCTCAGCCTTAATACAGCCGCACAATGTTCGCCAGAAGCAGTGATAAATCCGGCAGGCACCGTCAACATCTGCCAGGGAAGCAGCGCAACGCTTACAGCATCTGCTGGAAATGTATGGAATGCAAAAGCGAACCTTACAGGTGTTGGCAGGTTACATGCAGTGGGATTCAGCATTGGTAGCAAAGGGTATATTGGAACGGGTCTGGGCGCCAGCTCAGTTGAACTGGCTGATTTCTGGGAATATGATCCGGCAACGGATTCCTGGACACAAAAAGCCAATTTTGGCGGTGGTACAAGATGGGGAGCTGCCGGGTTCAGCATTGGCAGCAAAGGCTATATCGGCACGGGCAGGAGCGGCACAACCAATTACAATGATTTCTGGGAATACAACCCTGCCACAAACACCTGGACGGCAAGAGCCAGTTTTACCGGAACAGCCCGGTACCAGGCAACCGGTTTCAGTACAACAGCAATGGGCTATATCGCAACAGGCTGGGACGGAACCACCCGTGTTGCGGATATGCGTAAATTCAACCCGGCTACCAATACCTGGTCTGTTGCAACGGCTTTTCCCGGTGCAGCCCGGCACAGCGCTGTTGGTTTTGGTATAGGAACAAAAGGATACCTGGGTACAGGTTCTACAGCAGCAGCCAATGAAGACGACTTTTATGAGTACAATGAAACCACTAATAGCTGGCTGGTGCGCAATAAATTTCCCGGCCCTGTGCGGAACAGTGCTGCTGCTTTTTCCATCGGCAATAAGGGATTTGTAGGAATTGGTATTAACAATACCACATACTATGGTGATTTTTGGGAATTTAATCCTGTTTCAAACACATGGACTGCAAGGGCAAACTATCCCGGCACAGGCCGCCGCGGCGCAGTTGGTTTTGCCATAGGAAATAATGGTTATTTCGTAACCGGGAGTAATTTTTTAGGTACCGTTACCAAAAACTGCTGGGAGTATATTCCCGCATGCACTTACAATTGGTCAACCGGAGCTACTACACAATCCATTACTGCGTCTACGGATGGTAGTTATACGGTCAGCATTACTTCTGTTACGGGTTGTAGCGCTATTTCATTGGCTACGCAGGTTACCGTTAACTCCTTGCCAGACGCATCTATTACAACCAGCGGGCCAACTACTTTTTGCGATGGAGGAAATGTAAACCTGTTAACTAATGCAGGTGATTTTTGGACTCAGAAAACCAATTTTGCAGGCGGAGCCAGGGACAGGGCTGTGTCATTCAGCATTGGCAATAAAGGATATATGGGTACAGGCAATAACGGAACAAAGAAGAAAGATTTCTGGGAATACGACCCAACAACCAATGTATGGACTCAGAAGGCTGATTTTGAAGGAACGGCCAGGGAGCGGGCTGTTGGTTTTAGTATAGGTTCGTTTGGGTATGTTGGTACCGGGTTAGCCACAGCTGTTACTAAGGATTTTTGGGAATACAACCCGGTTACTAATGACTGGATACAAAAGACTGATTTTGGGGGTACGGCCCGTTCATTTGCTGTTGGCTTCAGCATTGGAAACAAAGGATACATCGGTACCGGCACAGACGGTACAAATAGAAAAGATTTTTGGGAATATGATCCGGTAACGGATACCTGGACACAAAAAGCAGACTTTGGCGGAGTAGCCAGGTTCAGTGCCGCCGGTTTCAGTATTGGAACCAAAGGATATATCGGTACAGGTTTGGGAGGTTCAGATCAAAATGATTTTTGGGAATATGACCCAATAACAGATACCTGGACACAAAGGGCCAATTTTGCGGGAGGTACACGAAACAGTGCCTGTGGATTTTCTATAGGAAACATTGGTTATTTGTGTACCGGCACCAGTGGCGCTACCCGGCAAAAAGACCTATGGGCATATGATCCTGCCATTGATACCTGGGTTCGGAAAACTGATTTTACCGGTACGGCCCGCCGTTCTGCAACAGCTTTTAGCATAGGTTCCAAAGCATATATTGGCACAGGTGTGGACGCAACATTTGTTACCGATTTCTGGGAGTATACCCCCGGCTATACCTATAACTGGTCAACCGGCGAAACCACCCAATCCATTACTGCGTCTACAGCCGGTAGTTATACAGTTACAGTTACCGATGCATTGGGTTGCAGTGCCACTTCTTCTCCTATTTTGGTAACGGTTAACCCTTTACCAGCGGCAACGATTACAGCGGGAGGACCCACTACATTTTGTGCGGGGGGAAGTGTAAGTCTTGCAGCCCCGGCACTTAATATCTGGATGCAAAAAACCGATTTCGGCGGAGGCACAAGATACCTTGCTGTTGGATTTTCGATTGGTTCAAATGGATATATCGGCACAGGTTATGATGGCACAACAAATAAAAAAGATTTTTGGGAGTATGATCCAGCTACTAATGTATGGACGCAGAAAGCAGATTTTGGCGGCACAGCGAGAGGACGGTCAGTTGGTTTTAGTATTGGCACAAAAGGGTATTTAGGTACCGGCGTTGACAACTTATCTCTTAAAAAAGATTTTTGGGAATATGATCCAGCTACTAATGTATGGGCGCAGAAAGCCGATTTCGGTGGAACTGCAAGGGCGGAGGCTGTTGGCTTTTCCATTGGCACAAAAGGATATGTAGGTACCGGCTTGGACAACTTATCTTTTAAAAAAGATTTTTGGGAGTATGATCCAGCTACTAATGTATGGACGCAGAAAGCCGATTTCGGTGGAACTGCAAGGCGTAATGCTGTTGGTTTTTTCATTGGTACAAAAGGTTATATCGGCACCGGTAATGACGGTACAACTAAAAAGGATTTTTGGGAATATGATCCAGCTACTAATGTATGGACGCAAAAAGCCAACTTCGGTGGAACTGCAAGGGCGTTGGCTGTTGGCTTTTCCATTGGTATAAAAGGATACATCGGTACCGGTAATGACGGTACAACTAAAAAAGATTTCTGGGAGTACAGCCCTGACTATAATTACACTTGGTCAACCGGCGCAAATACTCAATCCATTACTGTTACTACAACAGGCAATTATACGGTGGCTTTAGCAGACATAAATGGTTGCAGCGCAACATCCGCACCTGTTGTGATAACGGTAAACCCTTTACCAACGGCTACAATTACACCGGGAGGGCCAACAACTTTTTGTGCGGGTGATAGTGTAAGTCTCACAGCGCCTGCAAGTGGCGTGTGGACACTAAAAACAAATTTAGACGGAACAGCAAGATATGGTGCTGTTGGATTCTCAATTGGGGCTAAAGGGTATATAGGTACAGGTATGAATTCTGCATCAGTATTATTGGCTGATTTCTGGGAGTATAACCCTGCTACGGATACCTGGGCACAGAAGGCAGATCTTTTGGGCGGGGTAAGATATAATGCAGTGGGCTTTTCATTAGGGTCTAAAGGGTATATTGGTACTGGCTATAATGGAAGTTATAAAGATGATTTTTGGGAATACAACCCAATTGCAAACAACTGGACACAAAAAGCAAATTTTGAAGGGGGGGCAAGAAATGGTGCAGTAGGTTTTTCCATAGGCAGCAAAGGTTATATTGGAACTGGTATCGATGACTTTTCATATAAAAAAGATTTTTGGGAATATGACCCTGCAACTAATGATTGGATTCAAAAAGCGGATTTTGGAGGAAATTCCCGATCTGGTGCGACAGGGTTTTCTATAGGCAGTAAAGGGTATATAGGTACTGGCCAGAATCCTATTCCTAAAAAGGATTTTTGGGAATATAACCCTGCAACTAATGATTGGATTCAAAAAGCGGATTTTGGAGGAAATTCTCGATCTGGTGCGATTGGTTTCTCCATTGGTAACAAAGGATATATAGGTACGGGTGTGAGTGGTATAAATATTAGACAAAGTGATTTTTGGGAATATGATTCTATAATAAATAATTGGAACCGTAAAGAGGATTTTGGTGGAACAGCAAGAGTTTACGCTGTTGGTTTCAGTATTGGGTCTAAAGGTTATATAGGAACGGGTGCGGATGCAGGGGCAGTTAAAAAAGATTTTTGGGAATATAATCCTTCAAATACAACTTATAGCTATAGCTGGTCAAACGGCTCCACGTCACAATCCACATCAATAACTACCACCGGTAACTATACAGTAACAGTAACCAATCTACAAGGTTGTTCCTTAACATCTGCAGCCACAGCGGTAACGGTAAATCCCAGCCCGGTAGCAACTATTAGCGCCGGCGGGCCTACTACTTTTTGTGCTGGTGGCAATGTGTCCTTAACAGCCAGTGCAGCTTCATCTTATGCCTAGTCAACCGGGGCAACCACTTCATCTATAACAGCTACGGCTACCGGCATTTACCATGCCACGGTAACGGGAGCGAATGGATGCAGCAAACAGTCGAATTATATCCTGGTGAAAGCCGGGGAATTACCCGATGCAACAATCACAGCACTGGGCGCTACCAGCTTCTGCCTCGGTAATAATGTAAACCTGTCGGCCATAAATGGTAATACATGGATAGGTAAAGGATTGATGAGTTCCGGAAGAGTGGGGGCTTCTGCTTTTAGTATTGGCAATAATGGGTACATCGGCCTGGGTAACAACGGCACATTTCAAAAAGATTTTTGGGAGTACAACCCGGTTACGAATATATTTACACAGAAAGCAGATTTTGCGGGTATAGAAAGAAGTAGTGCAATTTCATTTAGCATCGGTGCATTTGGTTATATAGGAACGGGCCAAACATTTTTCAACACAGTGCTGAATGATTTCTGGGAATACAATCCTGTAACCAATACCTGGTTGCAAAAAACATCATTACCCTCATCAGCAAGGTATAGTGCCACAGGGTTCAGTATTGGCATAAAAGGGTATATCTGCTCAGGGTTGGATAACATTAACTCAACGAATCCTATTCCCGATTTTTGGGAATACGACCAGGTTACCAATACCTGGCAACAAAAAGCCTCTCATCCTTTTCCCAGACAAGAAGCAGTAGGGTTTAGTATTGGAACAAAAGGGTACCTGGGAACCGGAAGTTTGGGTAGTATTGATTTTTGGGAGTACAATCCTGCAACAGATAACTGGACACAAAAAGCAAATGTCGGAGGACCTGGCCGGTATAGTGCAAGTGGATTCTCCATTGGCAATAAAGGTTATATTGGAACAGGGTTAGATTTCAGCGCTACAAAACTGAATGATTTCTGGGAGTATAATTCTTTAGCAGATACCTGGACAAGAAAAGCGGATGTATCAACATTACCGTGTTTTGAAGCTGTTGGTTTTAGCATAGGGAACAAAGGTTATATTGCTACAGGCTTTAATAATTTGATGTCAAATGAATTGAGCGAATATACCCCTGATTATATGTATTCCTGGTCTAACGGGCCGGCCACACAGATCATCAATACCGATTCTGCCGGAAGTTATACGCTCCAGGTCACCAATCAATTGGGCTGTACGGCAACATCAATTCCTACAGTGGTAACGGTTAATACCATTAATACCTGGGCCGGAGGTGGTAATAGTTTCTGGGATATAGCCAGCAACTGGAGTTGTGGTATTGTGCCCAACCATCCCAAGGTAGATGTGGTTATAAATAACGGAGCTGTTCCAATGCCGCAATTAACAAGCAGTGTATTGGTACGAAGCCTCGCACTTAATGGATCAGCAACAGTTAGTATCGGATCAAATACTTTGACCATCAACAAAAACATAACAGGAACGGGTAACCTGAAAGGGTCAAGCGTTTCAGGCCTTGTATTAAAAGGTGCAGCTGGCACCGTTAATTTTGCTTCTGGCTTTAATAGTTTGAATGAACTGTTATTAACAGATACTGCGTCAGCAACCCTTGGTACCCCTTTGAACATTGAATCAAACATCACTGTAGGTAAAGTTACTGTTAATGCAAATGCGGTATTAGTGTCTAATGGAAATCTTACATTAAAATCTATTGGTTCCAACACCTCATATGTAGCTCCTATGGCTGGTTCTATAACCGGCGATGTAACCGTAGAACGATTTGTGTTTACCGGAACAACAGGTGGTGCTCATACCAAAACCTGGCAATTCCTCGCCACTCCCACTACGGGCCAAACCATCCGCCAGGCATGGCAGGAGAACGGCGCTACTCCCGCAGGTTTCGGTACCATCATAACAGGAACGGGTACAGGATTTGATATTACAACTGCTCTTCCTTCGCTGAAATTTTTCAATGATGCGGCTGTAAACTGGACAGCCGTTACTAATACCAATAACGCATTACAGAACAAACTGGGCTATATGCTTTTTGTTCGGGGCGACAGAACGGTTACCACATCCAATGGCACACCCAATAATACCGTATTGCGGAGTAAAGGGATATTGTTTCAACCAACGAATCCTCCGGCTTCTGTTGCAGTTGCTGCCAATAGGTTCCAGACTTTTGGTAACCCGTATGCATCCCGTATTGAGTTCAGTAAAGTGCGGGCCATCAGCAGCGGCATCAATGATGTATTCTATGTATGGGATCCCAAACTGTCGGGTAATTATAACGTAGGCGGCTACCAGACCATCACGGGAGTTGCCGGATATATACCAACAGTTGGTACACCACCAACAGGTAACCCGGCAACCGATTTTTATCCTGCCGGTGTACCGTCTCCATTTATAGAATCAGGACAGGCTGTGTTTGTAAAAGGCAGTGGCACAGGAGGCAACGTAAACTTCAATGAAACGGTAAAAGCAACCGGCAGCCGGTTGGTGAACAGGCCTGGCAATGGTAACAATGAGTTGGCCAACCGTGGTTTCATCTTTGCGTCATTATTCACCAGTACCGGGATTATTGCTGATGGTAATATAGTTGCTTTTGAAGATGGGTTGGGCAACGAGATCAACACACTTGATGCCATTAAGATCATGAACGGCGGCGAGAACTTCGGAATTAACAGGAATGATTCTATACTGGCAGTGGAAGCCCGCAACCGGGTTATGAAACAAGATACCATTTTCTACCATTTACAAAACCTGAAGAAACTCCCTTACCAGTTACGCTTTGCACCGGTGAATATGCGCAGGGAAGGTTTGCATGCTTATTTAATAGACAGGTTTAACAATAGCAGTACGGAAGTAAGCATGACCGACAGCAGCTTTATCAGCTTCACTATAACTGAAGACATCCGTTCGCAGGCGGCAGACAGGTTCATACTGGTATTTAAAAAACAACGGCAGGGCCCCGTTAAACCAAAAACCCCGAAAGATGTGCAGGAACTGGCCCGTGGCAATGATGCATCCGGTGAAGAAACGATTCAAGCCAACGCGTCCATAACGGTTTATCCCAACCCGGTAGTTGGCCGGCAGATCAATATCCGGTTCAGTAATATCACAACAGGCAATTACAGGATACAGCTTACCAACAGTCAGGGCCAGGAAGTGTACACAACAGATTTATATATTGAACAAGGAAGTTTTACCAGGACCATCAAAGTAAGCAGGATGCTGGCACCAGGAAATTATCTGTTATGCATAATTGCTGATGATGGAAAGCGTAAGGTTGAGACTTTGGTATTGCAGTAAAAATAGTTAACAAGAGTGTAATAACAGGGAATGATCAAGAGGGAACAAGGAATGTTGAAGTAAAAGGCAGCTTTCCGTTCAAGATTCAATATTCCGTGTTCCTTGTTCGACATTCATCTTACACTTTCTTCTCCGAG
>CALKVC010000093.1 GCA_937996595.1 uncultured Chitinophagaceae bacterium | reverse complement strand
TAAAAAAGAAATGGACATGATAGTCAGCGTACAATCCATATTGGATGAAAAACAAAAAAAACGCTTACAACGTATAAAAGATGAACGCTTGGATAATGAAGAAAATGCGGATAATGTTTCTTCTTTGCACTCTTTTGCTATGGGATTGAATGATAATTCTTCTATCCCGTCAATTTTACCACCGGAAGAAGCCGAATTATTGGGAATACAGAGTGGTTTTTCCTTCGGACTTGGCAAAGCACTTTCATTCAGTACCAATAATAATAGAGATAATTTTGATTTTAATTTTTCTTTCCCTGAGGATGAATCGGACGATGAGAATAATAAAACCATGCCTCGTATGAATAAAAAACATGAGCAACAATTGGAGCGTTCCATGCGAAATCTTGAAAAGCGATTACAAGAAATGGAAAAACAAATCCAACGCGAATTGGAAGCAGAAATGAAAGAAGATGAAATTTGAGTTCATATACGCAAATAAATATAAATTGCAAATAATTGAACAAGATAAATCAATTAAAGAGATAATCAAGGTCAGAATAATTTGTGCAAAGAGTTGTAAGAACATAAAAAAAGGCGGGGATAATATATCCTCGCCTTTTTTTCGATTTTAAGATGATTATTGTGTCATCCATATCATATACGCATAATCAAAAGCAATTTCTTTCAGATAATTAAAACGTCCCGTTGTACCAAAATGTCCTGAGTCCATATTTGTTTTGAGCAGGACAATATTAGAATCCGTTTTTTTCTCACGTATCTTTGCTACCCATTTTGTCGGTTCCCAATATGACACACGGGGGTCATTCAAACCACCGATAGCCAAAATATTCGGATACTCTTTTTCTGTGACATTATCATACGGCGAATATGACATCATATAATCGAAATACTGTTTTTCATTCGGATTGCCCCATTCTTCATATTCTGTAACCGTCAGAGGTAATGTCGGATCTAACATCGTATTGATGACATCAACAAAAGGAACATGCGCTATCACTGCTTTGCATAAATCAGGGCGTAAATTAGTAACGGCACCCATCAAAAGACCACCGGCACTGCCACCTTCAATCACCATTTTTTGCGTTTGGGTAAATAAATTTTTTGTAAGATAATCGCCGCAAGCAATAAAATCGGTAAATGTATTGATTTTTTCCAACATTTTTCCTTGATCATGCCATTTTTCGCCATGCTCACCACCACCACGAATATGAGCAAGCGCATAACAAAATCCACGGTCAAGCAAAGAAAAAATATTCGACGAAAAACGATCCGGCATACTTATACCATAAGAGCCATAGCCATATAATAAACATGGATGTGAGCCATCCCGCACAAAATCTTTTTTCATTAAAATTGTGAGAGGAATTTCTGTCCCATCTGATGCCACAACGGTATGAGATTCCACGCAATATTGTTCCGGCGAATATCCTTGCACTTCCGTTGTTTTGCGAGTATGCAATGTATAATCATCGAAAGAAATATCTATGACGGAAGCCGGAGTAATCGGTGATGTATAATTAAAGCGATAAAAAGCTGCATCCGGCTGAAAATTACGTCCTCCGCTTAAAGAGAATGTTTGCTCGGGCATGGGTATTTCCATGCCATTATGGAATGAATAATCAGTAATATATAAACGTTGCAATCCGCCTCGTCTATAACAAATAACCATTTTTTTATCAAATAATTCTATCCATTGCAATCGTTGATTTTCATTATGTGCCCAAATTTCCTGCCACGAATTTATACTCGGATTTTCTATTGTCGTTTGCATGATTTTAAAATTCTTGGCATTATCATTGGTCATAATAAACAGAATATCATCTTTACTTTCAGCATAATATTCACGACCATGATTGCGTGGTTCTATGCATTGTAATTCACCAAGCGGTGCTTGGGATGATACAAACCATGCTTCCGATGTTGTGGAACTTGCCATTTGGACAAAAATATATTTCCCGTCTTTTGATTTATGAATATCAATAAAAAATGCATCATCTTTATCATGAAATAAAAGACTGTCTTTTTCTTGAGGTTGCATAATATCATGATAAAACACTTTATATGGTCTAAATTGTTCATCAAGACGTGTGTAAATAAAGCCGCTGCTATCGGACAACCATTCGGCAGTACCATGTGTGTCTGTGATAGTATGTCCTACTATTTCGCCTGATTGTACATTTTTGACGGAAATACGATAATATTCCGAGCCGTCCACATCATAGGAATATGCAAGAAATGTTTGGCAGGGACTTAATTTAAGCGTACCGAGTGAAAAATAGGCATGCTCCGCAGCAAGTTGATTAACATCGAGAATTATTTCTTCTTCGCCATTTTCATATTTTTTGCTTTTTCGTTTTTCGGGTATTATGAAATCAGTTTGCCGGCGTCTATTTCCAGTAAGGCCGACAGCCGTGCAGGAGCCGGTAATATATTCGGGATATTCTTCATGGCATTAACCCTGGCATTGGTTTCATTTTCATGTACAGGCCCAATCCTTGGTTCTTTGCTGGCTGGCTCATTATCAGGAGACGGGGGAGCCATGCAGCTCAGTTCGGGTATGGCAGGTTTCGGGCTTGCCCTGGCTTTGCCGTTTGCCTTGTTTGCCCTTTTTCCTAACTGGCTCAATTCCTTACCAAAATCCGGCGGATGGCTTAATACCGTAAAAGTGGTGCTTGGTTTCATAGAACTTGCCCTGGCATTTAAATTCCTTTCAAATGCCGACCTGGTAAAACACTGGGGTTTGCTTAAAAGGGAGATTTTCATCGGTATCTGGATCATTACAGGCGCCGGGCTATCGCTTTACCTGTTCGGGTTTATCCGCTTCAAACATGATTCGCCGCTTAAGAAACTTTCCGTTACCAGGCTGTCGCTTGCCTTGCTGGCTGCTGCATTTACCTTATATCTCGTTCCCGGGATTACCAATACCCGCTGGGCAAACCTCACACTTATCAGCGGCTTCCCGCCACCGTTATATTACAGCATCTATCAGAAAGAATCAGATTGTGTGCTTGGCCTTAACTGCAGCAGGGATTATGAGGAGGGGATGAAACGGGCACGCGCAGAGAATAAACCGGTATTACTTGATTTTACCGGGTATGCATGTGTTAACTGCCGCCGGATGGAAGAAAAAGTTTGGAGCCAGCCCGACGTGTACCAACTGATGAAGGATAAATTTGTGGTTATCTCGCTGTATGTGGATGACAAGAAAAAATTACCCACCGCTTCCCAATTCACGTATACCACAAAGGAAGGGATTAAAAAGGAAATCATTACGGTTGGCGATAAATGGTCAACTTTTGAAACAGAGAATTTCTCCAATAATGCACAACCGCTGTATGCCATTCTTGATAATGAAGAAAAGTTGCTGTCGCACCCGGTAGGGTATATGCCTGCTGCCAATGAGTACTTAGCCTGGCTGCAATGCGGGCTGGATGCATTTAATAAGAAATAACCCTTTCCATGTTTTCTATTCTTAATTATTAATTATTAATTCTTAATTATGAATTACTCCCACATAAAAAACCTCCCGTTTCCGGAAGGTTCTTTATTCAATTAATCGTGGTCAACTAAAATTATAATGCGATCTGTTTTTCTGTCATCATTTTACGCAGGTTGATCAAACCATAACGCATCCTTCCCAGGGCAGTGTTGATGCTGCATTTGGTAAGGGCTGAAATTTCCTTGAAACTTAAATCGGCATAATGGCGCAGGATGATCACTTCGCGCTGGTCTTCGGGTAACAGGTCAATCATTTTCCTGATCTTATCATAGCTTTGGTCAGCCATCATGCGCTGGTCGGCGCCCGGCTCAGAAAAATTCAATACTTCAAAAATATCACGGTCATCGCTGGTTTTAATGCTTGGGCTGCGCTTAACTTTCCTGAAATGGTCAACACACAGGTTATGTGCTATCCTCATGGCCCAGGGCAGGAATTTACCTTCATCGGTATAACGTCCGCCCCTCAGCGTATCAATAATACGGATAAACACATCCTGGAAAATGTCTTCGGCCAGGTATTTGTCTTTTACCAATAAATAAATGGAAGTGAAAATTTTGTCCTTGTAACGGTTTACAAGTGTTGCAAGTGCGTTTGAATCACCCTCCATGTACAGGTGAACAAGTTGTTGGTCGGTAAGGTTGTTAAGGCATTTCATAACTTCTACAGTTTTTGTTTGGTTAAGGATTGTTGTTCTAACCAATAAGGAGAAAAATTTCGTAGAAGTCTATTTGATAGGCATCGACGGCTTTTCATTTATTGGATATTGGACTGTGAAAATAGTGATAAAATATAAACCGCCAAATCTTTTTCAAACTTTTTTCATGGATTCTGAAAACTAAAGTACTTGTTCTCGAAAACAATCGTAGAACTACGTAGTAACTTTATGATTAATTTCACAAAATGCAGTAATAACACTATTCTGGAGTACATTAGCGCAATCATGAAGGAAATAAAAACCGCAGGGAAAAAGAAGACGGATACACTAAAAGCAGATGATAACGGCATACTCATTAAAGGTGCCAGGGTACATAACCTGCAGAATGTAACGGTAACGATACCACGAAATAAACTCGTCGTTGTAACGGGTGTTTCCGGCTCGGGAAAATCGTCATTAACCATAGATACATTGTTTGCTGAAGGCCAGCGTCGATATGCCGAAAGCCTCAGCGCTTATGCCAGGCAGTTCATGCAGCGAATGAATAAGCCGGATGTTGATTATATAAAAGGATTATGCCCTGCCATTGCCATCGAACAGAAAGTGATAACCCGTACACCAAGAAGCACCGTTGGCAGCATGACTGAAATTTATGATTACCTGCGCCTGTTATTCGCCCGTACTGGTAAAACCATTTCACCGGTAAGCGGCAGGGAAGTGAAAAAGGATGACGTGGCCGATGTGCTGCAAGCCATCCATGCATTGAAAGACGGAGACAAGGTTCATTTACTGGTACCGTTTAAAAAACACCGTAACCGGGACATACGGGAAGAAATGAACATCCTGCTGCAAAAGGGATTTTCAAGGCTTTACAGGAACGGTGAAGTTATAAGAATGGAAGACCTGCTGGAAATGAAGGATGCAGGCGCTTTTATGGATACCATCAACGGAAAAGGAAAAGAAGATACGTTTATCCTGATTGACCGGTTGGTTAAAAAAGCATTTGATGATGATGACCTGCACCGCATATCCGATTCGGTGAATACGGCCTTTTATGAAGGCGATGGCATGATGTTGCTGGAAATTAACGGGAAGAAACAGCTTTCATTCAGTAATAAGTTTGAACTGGATCGCATGCAGTTTGAAGAACCCGTACCTAACCTGTTTTCATTCAATAACCCATATGGAGCCTGCCCGGTTTGTGAAGGGTTTTCACAGATCCTGGGAATAGACCCTGACCTGGTAATTCCCGACAAGCGTTTAAGCCTGTATGAAGGGGCTGTAGCGCCCTGGAAAGGCGAAAAACTGGGTGAATGGAAAGAGGCTTTTATCCGGGCCGCAAAAAAAACCGGGTTCCCGGTTCATAAACCTGTGATGGACCTTACGCAGGGGCAGCTTCACCTGCTGTGGAAAGGGAATGAGCACGTGAACGGTATTGATGATTTTTTCAAAGAGGTGGAACAGAACCTGTACAAAGTGCAATACCGCGTTTTGTTAAGCAGGTACCGCGGAAGAACATTATGCACAGTATGCAATGGCTACCGGTTACGCAAAGAGGCACTTTATGTAAAAGTGGGGAACAAACATATCGGGGAACTTTGTGAAATGCCTGTGAGGGACCTGGTTCAGTGGTTCAGTAAACTGAAACTGGGAGCATACGATCAGCAGGTAGCCAAAAGAATACTTGCCGAACTGGAACACCGGCTGAAAACATTGATGGATGTTGGATTGGGTTACCTCACGCTAAGCAGGCTGGCCAACTCGCTCAGTGGCGGTGAAAGCCAGCGAATACAGTTAACACGCAGCCTCGGAAGCAACTTAACCAATTCACTCTATATATTGGATGAGCCATCCATCGGTTTACACAGCCGCGATACCAAACGATTGATAGCCGTATTGAAGGAGTTACGCGACCTTGGAAATACCGTGGTTGTGGTGGAGCACGATGAAATGATGATGAAAGAAGCCGACCATATCATAGATATGGGGCCATTTGCCAGCCACCTCGGGGGTAAAGTGGTTTCAGCAGGTAATTATGAGTATATCATGGCAGATGATAAGAGTCTTACCGGAAAATATTTATCGGGAAAGCTAAGTATTAATCCGCCAAAACAGGTGCGTAAATGGATACGTTCCCTAACCGTGGAAGGCGCCATGCAGCATAACTTAAAAAACATTACTGTGGAATTTCCGTTAAATGTGCTTTGTGCGGTAAGTGGCGTAAGTGGCAGCGGAAAAACAACACTGGTGAAACAGGTACTGTATCCGGCATTAAAAAAACTGAAAGAAGAATTTACCGACAAGCCGGGGTTGTTTCGCAAATTATCAGGGGATATAGATTATATACGGCAAGTTGAAATGGTTGACCAGAACCCGATTGGTAAATCGAGCCGTAGCAACCCGGTTACCTATATTAAGGCATATGATGAAATAAGGGACCTGTTTGCCGCACAGCCCCTGAGCAAGATGCGTGGGTTTATGCCCAGGCATTTTTCATTCAATGTGGATGGAGGAAGGTGCGATGCCTGCAAAGGTGAAGGCGAGCAGGTTGTGGAAATGCAGTTCCTGGCCGATGTGCACCTGGAATGCGATGTGTGCAATGGAAAACGTTTTAAAGAGGAGATACTGGAAGTGACCATTGACGGTAAAAATATATTTGACGTGCTGGAAATGGGCGTTGATGATGCGATCGCCTTTTTCAGCCTCGATCCTAAACATGGAGCAGATGTGGCCAGGAAATTACAGCCTTTAAGTGATGTAGGGCTGGGTTATGTAAAACTGGGGCAATCGTCCAGTACACTTAGCGGCGGAGAAGCGCAACGCGTAAAGCTTGCATCCTTTTTGGGAAAGGGAAAATCTCAGGGAAGCATCCTGTTCATTTTTGATGAACCAACCACCGGCCTGCATTTTCATGATATCAATAAGTTACTGGCCTCTTTTAATGCGCTGGTAGAACAGGGGCATTCCATCATAGTGATTGAGCATAATACAGATGTATTGAAATGCTGCGACTGGATTATTGACCTTGGCCCCGAAGCGGGTGATGGCGGCGGAAACCTGGTTTTTGCCGGTAAACCTGCCGAACTTAAAAAATGCAGGGAAAGTAATACCGGTTTATTTCTATGAAACTTTTTATCGTATTGCGAGGAATGTAACCACCAATTGTTCGTCATTGCGAGGAACGACCTGTCCCGGTTTTTTCGGGAAGCAATCTCCAAGTAAGTACATGAATTTAATTTCTAAAGAAGAGATTGCTTCACTGCGTTCGCAATGACGACAAGGAATTGGTTCGTAATAATTAATGAAAATAAAAGTGGAAGTTAGATTACCGTAACCGGTCGCTATCCCTGATCACTTTTACATCCCTGCCTATACCACGCAAAGCCAGGAAGAAAAAGAAAAGCACACAGCCCTGTAATAATGCACTTAAAGCATAAGCACCGGTATCTTCAATAAAAGTGCGCACCTGGAAATAATACAGCAGGATGAGTACCAGTTCTAACCCGATGCCCAGCACGGCCAGCCGCACCTGGCGCCTTCTTTTCTTAAACAAGAATATGGTTACAAATGCCAGTAAGCCGATGATGATTGTTAAAACCATCAGGTATATGTTTTCCATGCCGTTTAGCTGGTAAGAAGCTTCATGGTCTTTATTCGTGCCTATGAAAAAAGGAAATTTGAGGCCAAGGAATGCACTGGCTGATGCCAGCAGGAGCCATACGGATTGAATACGCTGTATCATTTGAAAATGTTATTGTTTTATATAGGTTAGCTTATCCTAATTCGGGGTAAAGGGGAAACGATTTCATAAAGGAACCCACTTCCTGTTTAACGGAAGCGATTGTTTTTTCATCATCGGTGTTCATCAGCACCCTGTCAATGAAATCAACCACAACCTGCATGTCTGCCTCCTTCATGCCACGGGTAGTTATGGCAGGAACGCCAACGCGGATCCCGCTTGTTACGAACGGGCTTTTATCATCAAAAGGAACAGCGTTCTTATTTAAGGTGATATGTGCCTTGTCAAGTGTTTCCTGTGCCTTTTTACCGGTTAGGCTCTTATTCCTCAGATCAATCAGCATCAGGTGGTTGTCGGTGCCCCCGCTGATGATCTGGTAACCCTTATCTGTAAACGCTTTTGCCATCGCCTGTGCATTTACCTTTACCTGGCTAATATAACGTGTAAAATCATCCGTTAGTATTTCCCCAAAAGCAACTGCTTTGGCGGCAATAACGTGCTCCAGCGGGCCGCCCTGTGTGCCCGGGAAAACGGCCATATCCAGTACATTGCTCATCATGCGCAGGTTCCCTTTCAGGTCTTTGGCACCGAAACTGTTTTCCACATCCTTTTTCATCAAAATGATGCCTCCACGGGGGCCGCGTAGGGTTTTATGGGTAGTGCTGGTTACAAAATGGCAGTGGTCGAACGGGGAAGATAAAAGCCCTTTGGCTATCAAACCTGCCGGATGAGCCATATCACATAAAACGTATGCACCTACTTCATCGGCAACCTGCCTGATCCTGGCATAATCAATATCCCTGCTGTAGGCCGATGCGCCGCAAATGATCAACCGGGGTTTTTCTTTCCTGGCTTGTTCTTCCAGCATGTCATAATCTATCAGGCCGGTATCTTTTTTAACTCCGTAGAAATAAGGTCTGTATATTTTTCCGGAGAAATTTACGGGAGAACCATGGGTAAGGTGACCGCCCATGCTTAGGTCGAGTCCCAGGATCTTGTCGCCGGGTTGCAATATGGCCAGCATCAGGGCTGCATTGGCCTGGGCTCCGCTATGTGGCTGCACATTGGCATATTCGCAGTTGAATATCTGTTTCAGCCTGTCAATGGCCAGTTGTTCTATTTCATCTACCACCTCACATCCGCCATAATACCTTTTTCCGGGGTAACCTTCTGCATATTTATTGGTAAGTGATGTGCCCATGGCCTGCATCACCTGTAAGCTGGTGAAATTTTCGCTCGCAATCAGTTCAATACCATTACGTTGCCTCTCCAGTTCTTTATTAACCAGGTCAAATATCAACTTGTCGTGCTGCATATGTTATTATTATCCGGCAAATATAAGCAGCACTTTTAGAAATCATACATCTAACATCATACATCATAAATCTAACATCATACATTTCAAATAATACCACCCCTAATGTGTTCATTTTACACAAAATGTACTACTTTCACTTGCCCAAATATTGGAGGTTTATTATGATATACGGGAAAAGGATGTTTGGGAGGTAATAACTCAATCAATGAAGGCAATCATTCCAGTTGCAGGTGTAGGTACCAAACTTCGCCCGCATACATATACGCAACCCAAGGCGCTGATACCATTGGCAGGCAAAACTATCCTTAGTTTCACCATCGACCAGTTACATGATGCAGGTATCAACGATTTCATTTTTATCATCGGATATCTTGGCGAAAAGATACAGGATTATGTGAAGGAGCATTACCCAAACCTCAATTGCCAGTTTGTTACCCAGAATGAGCGGTTCGGTACGGGCCATGCCATAGAACTTACCAGCCAGCTGGTTGCAAATGATGAAGTGATCATTGTTTTAGGCGATACCATTGCCGAATACAATGTTACCGAAATCATGGATGAGCCTTTTTCCATGCTGGGAATAAAGAAAGTGGATGATCCCCGGAATTTTGGTGTAGCCGAAGTGGAAGAAGACGGGTTCATCAGCAGGCTGGTAGAAAAACCGGCCATTCCCAAAAGCAATATGGCGCTGGTGGGCATTTACAAAATAAAGGAAACGGAGCAATTATTTACCTGCATCAAAAGCATCAGCGAGAATAAGACGAGTTATGAAGAATTCAGTCTCACAGATGCGCTGGAATGCATGATACAGAACGGTGTTAAATTCAAATCATTCAAAGTGGCCAACTGGTTCGATTGCGGGAAAAAAGAAACCCTGCTTCAATCCAATGCCATTCTGCTCAAAAAAATAGGTGTAGACATAAAAGAACCGAATGATTTTGAGAATACCATCATCGTACCGCCGGTAAGTATCGGCGAAGGATGTAAAATAAAGAACTCAGTGATTGGCCCCAATGTGGCTATTGGTGAAAACTCAACCATCAACCGTGCCATCGTAAAAGACAGCATCGTAGGGGCTTATAGCAATCTCCAGGAGATAGTGCTGAACAATTCCCTCATTGGAAGCGATGCCGAAGTAAGAGGTGTTAGCCGCAACCTAAATATTGGTGATAACACAGCCATAGACCTCGGCGGCGGCTCAAAGTAATTTCTTCCATTAGCATGTATTGTGCTTTATGTATGTTCAATATTACATACCTGTCACTCAAAGACATTGACCAACATGTGTAAATGTTCATAATTATTTCACGTATTGAAACGGTTTGTAATTAATTTGTATTCCTATGCATACATTTAATTCAGGACGCATAACCGGCCTGTTTAATATTGAAAAACCCATCGTTCAGGCTGGTATGATCTGGGCCAGCGGATGGCGCTTAGCCAGTGCTGTTAGTAATGCCGGCGGGCTTGGTTTGCTGGGGAGCGGCAGTATGTATCCTGAAGTATTGAAAGAGAATATCAGGAAATGCCGTGAAGCTACCGGTAAGCCTTTTGGCGTAAATGTCCCGCTTTTATATCCCAATATCGAAGAACACATTCAAACCATTATTGATGAGAAAGTGCCGGTGGTGTTCACATCAGCCGGCAACCCCAAAACCTATACTTCCAGGCTGAAGCAGCAGGGGATAAAGGTTGTGCATGTGGTAAGCAGCAGTAAGTTTGCCTTAAAGGCACAGGATGCCGGATGTGATGCCGTTGTAGCAGAAGGCTTTGAAGCAGGCGGGCATAACGGCAGGGAAGAAACGACCAGTTTTGTACTGATACCGGCAGTTTGCAGGGCGGTACACATTCCGGTAATTGCAGCAGGCGGCATCGCTACGGGCAGGCAGATGCTGGCAGCCATGGTGCTGGGCGCATCCGGCGTGCAAATAGGCAGCCGGTTTGTTGCCAGTAATGAAGCATCCAGCCATATCAGTTTTAAACAGGCTGTGCTGAATGCCGGAGAAGGCGATACGATGGTGGCCCTGAAACAACTTACACCGGTAAGGTTATTGAAGAATGCATTTTATGCTAAAGTACAGGAAGCAGAATCCAACTGTATGCCAGTGGAAGAACTGGCTGCATTGCTGGGCCGCGGAAGGGCCAAGAAAGGGATGTTTGAAGGCGATATGCAGGAAGGAGAACTGGAAATCGGACAGGTAAGCGCCCTGATTGATTCAATTAAGCCGGCCGCTGAAATTGTTCAGGAGATATGGGATGAGTACAGCAGCCTTTCACAGCATCCACCCAAATAATATGTTATATTTGCGGCAATAAAAATTCTGAACACAACCCCCTTTCAAGATGCAACGATCACATCGCAGGTCATTTTTCAGGTACCCGTTATTCTTATTCATAGTTTTTTCTTCATTTAAAGCATATTGCCAGCCCCCGGTCATCAATCAAAATCCAACAGAGATACTGCCAAACCAGGTTGATCCCAAGCAGCTTTCCCAAACACAGCTTTCTTCCCTGTTAAGTGATAAGAACCGGGAAAATACCGGGAAAGACAAGAATGCCGATTTTGGTAAGAATACGAAACTTGACAGGGACAGCCTTATTAAAGACAATATTAAAGCAGAATCATATAAACCCGATCAAACGTACGGTGCGGATGTTTTCAGGGGTGCGGCCAGTTTCGACCTGGCTGAACTGTCTACGCCGCCATTGGATTATCCGATTGGTGTTGGCGATCATATCGTAGTATCCTTATGGGGCGCCGCCGAATTCCAGGAAAGCTATGTGGTGGCAAGGGATGGAGCTATATTCCCGCAGGGCCTGGGAAAAATACAGGTTCAGGGCCTAACGTTCGATAATGTACGGTCCATCATCAACGCCCGTTTCCGCAGTGTGGTTCCGGCTGGTACCAATATTGCGGTTTCACTTGGCCAGCCAAGATCCATCAATGTGAATGTGGTTGGCGAGGTATTGATGGCAGGGCCGATTACCATTTCAGTTTTTTCCAATGCTTTTAACGCCATCGCACAGGCCGGCGGTGTTACCCAGTTTGGTAACCTGCGGAATATACAGGTGAAAAGGGCCGGCAGGGTGATTGATGAGATTGATGTGTATAAATACCTGCATACCGGTGATTTTGGTAAACACTTATACCTGCAGAATAATGATTTCATCATTGTAGGGTTTTATGAGAAAAAAATACTGGCAACCGGCCAGTTTAAAAGGCCCATGTATTACCAGTTGAAAAAAGACGAAGGGGTAAAAGCATTATTGAAATATACAGGCGGATTGAATGCTGAAGCACTTGCTTCCGGCATGAAAGTACTGAGAACTGAAAATGAAAAACAGGTTCAACGCGATGTAAATGCCAATGCGATACTCCAGTTAGCCGGCCAGGACTTTATGCTTAATGACGGGGATATTGTTAAAGTAGACCTGATTAAACCGGGTATTGCCAATAAAGTGGAACTGCGGGGTGAAGTTACTTACCAGGGCGTGTATGAACTGCGTAGCGGCGACAGGTTATTCGATATCATCAACCGGGCCGGCGGCGTAACCCGAAATACATATCTGCCAAGGGCTTATATCTTCAGGGGCGCCGGTGATTCAACCAACCTTAAATCTGACCGGCTGGAAGTTGACCTAAGCGATATCAACTCAAATGTGGCTACCAGTTTCAACAATGTTACCCTGATGCCGAATGATGTGATACAGCTTTTTTCACAATCGGAATTTGGAGAACAGCAATATGTAGAGATATATGGCGAAGTACGTAAGGAAGGACGTGTAAGAAAATATGGCGGCATGAGTTTACAGGACCTGCTTTACCTGTCGGGCGGAATAAAACCCTCTGCAGAATTCGGCAGGCTGGAAATATCCAGTATAGTTGATATGGATTCAGCGCAGCAGGGATTGAAACCAACACGTACTATTGTAAAATCGTATGCAATATTGCCAAACCTGCAGGTTGATTCTGCTGCTGCAATGGTTCAGTTAAAACCTTACGACCAGGTGTTTGTAAGGCGTAACCCAACATTTGAACTGCAGCAAAATGTAGAAATAAAGGGGCTGGTAAAATACCCGGGGCTTTATCCACGCCTGAGCAAATTTGAAACCTTGTCATCTTTCATTGAAAGGGCCGGCGGGCTGGATGAAAATGCGAATATTGGCGGTGCCATATTATACAGGAACAAAACAGGCCTGATGCGTGAAAAAATGCTGGAAAAACCGAAACTGGATTCAAACGGCATCATCCTGCAGGACAGTTTATCCGAAACACTTAAGTCAATAGATGAGCCGGTAAGTATCGACCTGTATAAAGCACTTAAATTCAGGAATTCAAAACATGATATCGTATTACAGGAAAGTGATATCATTTTCATTCCGGAAATAAATCCATTCATCACCATAAAAGGAACGGTGCAGTCGCCGTTGAAAATAACATTCGACAAAGAACACAGCAAACTACCATATTATATTGATAAGGCCGGCGGTTACGGGTTAAGGCCATGGCGGCGCAGGATTTATGTAACGTATGCAAATGGAAAAAGCAGGCGTACAAAAAATTTCCTGTTCCTGCATTTCTATCCGAAAGTTGAAGAAGGCTCAATGATAACGGTTCCGTACAGGCCGGAAGGAGCAGAGATTTCCGACCTGGTGAAATCAGTGATCGTGGCTTCCATACCTGTAATCCTCACCGGTATCATATTCAAATATATCAAGTAAACTATTTTTTTGTGACAACACACGAACTGGTAAAGAATATATTTTTAAGGATTGGCCGCTACAAGTTCATCATACTTGCCGGAGGTATTTTATTCGGGGCTTTGTTTTTCCTGTACAGCAGGAGTGTGAAACCGATGTACAGTTCCAGGGCTACTGTTTTTCCATTAACCACATCTAACGATAATTCCGCTTCCACCAGTGCGCTCAGTTCATTGCTGGGCATCAGCGATGCGCCTAAAAGTTTCAGCAACGAAGCTTCCATCAATATTGTTGAACTGGCGCTCAGCCGCAATACCCGTGAGGCGGTGGCAAAAGAACGGTTACCGGAACAGGGCAACAAAACCATCGCCGAACTGCTGATAGATAACTATAATGCTACAAAGTCAATCTTCAGCCAATCAATAAAAAAACCGTCTGACGAAACAGCGCTTATTTCCATCGGTGGCGACCTGCTGAAATCCGGTATTGCAGCCAAGATCAACAAGAACGGGATCCTGGAAGTGGTGTACAGCAATACCAACAAGGATCTGATAAGCCCGATCAGTTATATTTTTATAGATAAGCTGTCGGAGTTTTATAAAGACCTGAAAATAAAGAAAGCCAAACTTGATTACGATTTCACCATCAAGAAAATTGATTCGCTGGATGCTGTGCTGGATGGTTTTGATAAGAAGGCGGTAACACTGGCCAATACAACCATGTTTGTTCCGGCAGAAAGAATAGAATACAGCATTCCCAAAGAAAACCTGGCCAACCAGAAAGAATGGGTTACCCGCCAGCGGGATGCATCTGCCAATAACAGGGAAGAAGCTTTGTGGCGCCTGCAGAAAGTAACTCCCATCATTGCCACACTTGATAAACCTGATCCGCCTTTTAACGTGAAAAAATCATCGCCCATAATTTTTGGCACAGTTGGTTTTTTTGTAGGAATTGTACTTATGCTGATATTATTGTTATCCGGTTTGTTATACAGGTATGCCAAAGCCGAAATTTATAAAGCGGTTTTTGGTAAACCATCAGAAGCAGCAAACTAAAATCCATCAGGATTTTCTGAAAGCCCATTTCATCATTTCTTTCCAGCCCGGTTTTTTCCCATACATCAAAATACCGGTACGGTAAATCTTGCCCGTTAACCAGGTAAACAGGAAAAAACAGCCAACCAGTAATATCATGGATACGGCCATTTGCCAAACCGGTATTTCGTAAGTGATCCTTCCCATCATTACTATCGGTGACGTTAACGGGAACAGGCTGCCGAAAATAGCCAGGTTGCTGTTAGGCTCGTTGATGGCCTGCATCATGATTACAAAACCAAGGATGATAGGCATCAGCACGGGAAATACCAGTTGCTGCGCTTCGTTCTGGTCTTCGCTGACTACGCTGCCGATTGCTGCAAACATAGATGCATAGGTAAGGTATCCGCCAATAAAATAAAAAATGAATGCCAGCACTATTTTGGTTACCGGAAGCGATGAAAGCCCCTGGGCAATATTAGTTACCATGGATGCAGATTCCGGGTTACTGGCAGCATTGTTCACCTGCGACAGCATATCCGGGAAAATGAGCGGCAGTGCAAACTGCATCATGATCATAAGTATGATCCAGATGGCGAATTGGGTAAGCCCTACGGCACCGATGCCGATGATCTTTCCCATCATCAGTTCAAATGGTTTTACTGAACTTACAATTACTTCAGCAATACGGTTTGTCTTTTCTTCGGTTACGCCTCGCATCACCTGGGTGCCGTAAATGATCATCATCATATATATAAGGATGCCGCAGGCGAACGAAACGGCGTAAGCAACGCCTGCCATGCTTTGTTTACCGCCTTCTTTGGTGTCGATGGTATTCCGTAATGAAACATCTGCTGCAATGGCTTCATATTTTTTGGGGTCGATGCCCTGGGCCACCAGCCGTTTGTCTTCTATCGCTTTGTTGATGATGCGTTCTATGGAATTGGTTGTAGTCAGGCTTACTGTTGACTGGCTGTGCAGCACAAATTGTTCCGGCTTTTCCAGGTTGAATGGCGGAATGTAAAGGAAAGCGCTGTACCCGGAGTCTTTGTATTTGCCAACGAAATCTTTTTCACTGCTGTTTTGGATAAAATGGAAACTGATTGATTTGTTTTTAGTTTCTATGCTGCCATTGAACAGGTTGGCTTCGTCTATTACGGCAAACGATTGCTTATCGCTGCCGCCATTGATGGTAATGGCAATGATGGCGGCATAAAACCCGATGATGACCAACGGTACCAAAATAGTGGTAACCAGGAATGATTTCTTTTTTACCCTGGTAAAATATTCGCGGCCTATTACTAATCCTATCTTGTTCATGTGATGCAGTTAAAAATTAAACGTTTTGAAAAGCCCTGGCATTGGATGTGCCTTCTACCAGTTTGATGAAAATGTCATTCAGTGAGGGAAGTACTTCATGGAATGAATGGATCACAATGCCCTGGTTGATAAAATATTTTAGTACGTCATTGGATGTTGTGCCTTCCTGCAACTTCAGCAATAATCTGCCCGGCTCGTGTTTTACAATTTCAAAAATATGTGTCATCAGGTGTTCGGGTAAAACGGTAGCGCCCAGTTGATATACATTATCCTTGTATCGCTGTTTCACTTCGTGAACGGTACCGTCCAGTATCTTTTTCCCTTTATTTACCAGAACGATATGGTTGCATATTTCTTCCACCTGTTCCATACGGTGTGTGCTGAAAATGATGGTGCTGCCGTTTTTTGCCAGGTTAAAAATTTCATCTTTAATGAGGTTGGCATTAACCGGGTCGAGCCCGCTGAACGGTTCATCCAGTATGATCAGTTTGGGTTTGTGCAGCACTGTTGTAACAAACTGCAGTTTCTGGCTCATGCCCTTGCTCAGGTCTTCCACGTTCTTATTCCACCAGCTTTCCATTTCCAGTTTTACAAACCACTTTTTTATGCTGTCCATTGCTTCGGAGCGGCTAAGCCCTTTCAGCCTGGCCAGGTACAGCGCCTGTTCACCTATTTTCATTTTCTTGTAAAGGCCCCTTTCTTCGGGCATATAGCCGATGTTCCTGGCATCGTCCAGCGCATTGAATTTTTTTCCGTCAAAGAGGATCTGGCCGCTATCGGGATAAAAAATACCGGTGATCATGCGCAGCAACGTGGTTTTTCCGGCGCCGTTAGGGCCCAGTAATCCAAAAATATTGCCCTGGCCAATCGTCATACTGATATCATCCACTGCTTTTTGAGTGGCAAAATATTTTTTGATGTTTTGCAGTTCTAATACATTCATATGTATACTTATATTGGCTGTAAAATTAGGATGTTTATGAAACAAGGGATGATAATAATTATACAAGTGGCATTATAGCTAACCGGAATAATACATATTTATACATACATCCTGTAGCCCGCATCACTTTTTTAATTTATCTATGATACAGACTGCAATATTTTCCCCGTCCATAGCGGCGCTAACAATACCGCCCGCATAACCGGCGCCTTCGCCGCAAGGGTAGAGGTTGCCTAGTTGCGGATGGCTATAGTTTTTTTCATCCCTGGGAATACGCACCGGGCTGGATGTGCGGCTTTCTGTGGCAACCACCACCGCATCGTTGGTAAAGTAGCCTTTCATTTTTTTTCCGAAAGCTTTAAACCCGTTTGCGAGTGTATGATAGATAAAACCAGGCAGCACTTCCTGCAGGTTAGCGCTTGCCAGGCCAGGAATATAAGAGTTGGCGGGTAAGGAATCGGATATTTTGTTTTCAGCAAAATCAACCAGCCTGGCTGCAGGGGCTACAAACTTACCACCTCCGGCAATAAAGGCTTTTTCTTCCACCATTTGTTGAAAATGCATAAATAGCAGCGGGTCATCCTGCTCCAGCTTCAGGTGTTTTGTTTCCCTGGTTGCATCTTCCAAACTTACCTGCACCACAATGCCGCTGTTTGCATACGGGTTATTTCTTTTAGATGGGCTCCAGCCATTCACTACCAACTGGCCGGCACTGGTTGCTGCAGGAGCAATGATACCACCCGGGCACATGCAAAAGGAAAAAACGCCATGCCCCATCACCTGGTTAACCAGGCTGTACGATGCCGGTGGCAACAGGTTATCACGCATTTGGCAATGATATTGAATGGAATCTATCAGCGATTGCGGGTGTTCTACCCGCACGCCCAAAGCAAATGGTTTTGCTTCAACCAGTATGTTCATGGAATGCAATAACGCAAACACATCCCGGGCAGAATGACCGGTTGCCAGTATATATTCATCAGCCTTATAGGTTTCCTGGTTATTGCACTGTACCGAGCTGATCCTGCCTTTTTCTGTACGAATGCCCGTTAGTTTTTTTTCAAACAACAGTTCTCCGCCGCAGCCTGTTATCAGTTGCCGCATTGCCGTAATGATACCGGGCAGTTTATTGGTGCCTATATGAGGATGTGCATCAAATAAGATATTTTCGGGCGCACCAAATCGTACAAACAGGTTAAGTATCCGTTGAATATCGCCTCTTTTGTTGCTGCGTGTATATAATTTCCCATCGCTGTAGGTTCCGGCGCCGCCTTCGCCGAAGCAGTAATTGCTTTCCGGGTTTACGATGCCCTGTTTATTCAGCTGGGCCAGATCGTGCCTGCGTGAGCGTACATCTTTTCCCCTTTCAAGGATCACCGGTTTTATTCCGGATTCCAGTAGTTTTAGGGCAGCAAAAAGCCCGACCGGTCCGGCGCCAATGATGATTACCGTGTGCGGAGCATGGCTTACATCCCTGAAATGGAATTCAGCTGGAATCCGTTGATGGAAGGGTTCGTCTATAAAAGCATTTACCCGCAGGTTGAAAAAAACCTGTTTGCCCCTGGCGTCGATAGATTTTTTTAAGATATGAAAGCCGGAAACGGATGATGTTTTTTTTCCGGCGGTAGCGGCAATTTTCTTTTTAACCAGCCAATCATCTGCAGCTTCGGAAGGAGATAATCGGAGGTTAATTTGCTGTTGCATGGAGGATGTAAAAAGGCGTTTTAAGTCGTTGGGAGACGTTTAAATCGTTGAATGGGTTTAAATCGTTGGTAATCGTTTAAGTCGTTAAAAAACGTATTAAACGCCTTTAACGGAATAACGTCTTAAACGTATGATCGATTCAGCAAATAACCTTTCCTTTTAAAACGGCAAATCATCCACTGCATCCGGGGCTGTTGCAGAAAAAGTATCCAATGGTTCCAGGTAATCGTTATCGGGCCCGCCCTGCGAGTTGGTCATGAGTATCTGTTCAATGCGCCAGGCATCTAAATTGGTGATATAGTTGGTTTTACCGTCTTTTTCCCACTTGCTGCCCTTGATATTGAAATATACTTTCACTTCTTCACCGGTATTGATCCTGTCGAGCATGGCTGTACGGTCCTGTATACACTGGAACTTAATATAGTTTACGATGCTCCTGCCATTGATTTCCTCAGATTTTTCCACTACAAATTCCCTTGTTTTAAAAGATTCGGTACGCTGAACCGTATCGTATTTGGCAATCAGTTTGCCTGTAAGTTCGTAACCCATAATGATACATTTATCATTCAAAAGTAAACCTATTTACTGATAATTATACAGGGAAGAAAACGGGCTGTTTGCGGGAGCTTAAAATGCCTGAAAAAATATTAGTGAGGATGCTGTATGCCTGCAAGTGAAAAATGGCCTGTTCCTGAAATGAACGCCAATTGTTGCAGGATTATTTTTTTAGTGGTATATTAGGTGAAAACGCAGGCAGGCACTGAAAATCCATTGATAATTATGAATTCATCAAATAAATGCCAATCTGTATTCAATCGGGAAAAAACAAGGGAATAAAAAATTTTTTTTTCAACAAATTATTTTTGATATTCGCTGTCCTGCTAAAGAATCTTTTTATAGGAAAAATAATTTTGTTTTTTAGCGTCTTTTCCCGAAGAAAATAATAACTCAAGATATAAATTGCTTAAGGTAAATGGAGAAAGCATTTGATAAGATTTGGACGAATTGTTTAGAGATCATAAAGGATATTGTAGAATGGCAGCATTTTAAAACATGGTTTGAGCCGATCAGGCCGGTGGAATTAAAAGATAAGGTTTTAACGATACAGGTACCAAGCCAGTTTTTTTATGAGTACCTTGAAGAGCATTATGTATCGTTGCTGGCAAAAACACTGAAGCGTGAATTGGGAAAAGAGGCGAGGCTGGAATACAGGATCATGGTTGATAGTGGAAACAGCAAGAATAAGCCGCTTACGATGGATGTGCCGGGCAATGGTTATAAATCATATTCAAATAATGAAATGGATTTTCCGCTAGTCATAAATAATCCTGTAAAGAACCCATTTGTAATTCCCGGGCTTAAGAAGATGCAGATTGATCCGCAGCTTAATCATGCCTATACATTTGATTCCTACATTGAAGGCGATTGTAACCGGGTGGCACGCAGGGCCGGTAAAACGGTTGCGGAAAAGCCGGGCGCCACTTCTTTCAACCCATTGGTCATATACGGTGGGGTAGGTTTGGGTAAAACGCACCTGGCCCAGGCCATCGGTAACGAAGTGAAGCGGCTGCATAATAACAAAGTGGTGTTGTATGTAAGTTCAGAAAAATTCATCAACCAGTTTATAGATCATGGCCGCAACAATGCGATCAATGATTTCATTCATTTTTACCAGTTGATAGATGTGCTCATCATAGATGATGTGCAGTTTTTCAACCGGGCAGAAAAATCGCAGGATGCATTCTTTTCCATTTTCAACCATTTGCACCAGAGCGGCAAGCAATTGATCCTTACGAGCGACAAATCGCCCAAAGATTTGGAAGGTGTTCAGGAAAGGCTGTTAAGCCGTTTCCGCTGGGGATTGAGCGCCGATTTGCAATCGCCTGATTACGACACTAAGATAGAAATACTGGAAAATAAGATGAAAAACGACGGGCTGGAGATGCCCCGTGAAGTGGTGAAATATATAGCGTATAATATTAACAGTAATGTACGGGAACTGGAGGGCGCATTGATTTCGTTGCTGGCGCAGAGTTCACTCAACAAGCGGGAGATAGACCTTGAGCTGGCCAAGAAGGTGTTACGGAATTTTGTGAAATCGTCCAGCAAGGAAATTACGATAGACACCATCCAGAAAATGGTTTGTGAGTATTTTGATGTGCCTTATGATAAGTTGCTGCAGAAAACCAGGAAACGGGAGATTGTGCAGGCCAGGCAGATAACGATGTATTTGTCAAAAGCGTTTACCAAGAATTCGTTGAAAACGATTGGCGAGCATTTTGGCGGGCGCGATCATACCACGGTAATACACAGTTGCCAGACGGTGAAAGACCTGATGGATACGGACAACCTGTTTAAGGAGAGTGTACTGGAATTGCAGCAGAAAGTGCAG